>NZ_JBXAPF010000047.1:0-36545 GCF_058803665.1 Lysinibacillus sp. GW821-FHT14F06 | reverse complement strand
GGGGGTTTTTTCTTGTCCATAGCTAGAAGCTCTTTAGAACCCCTCGCATAGCAAGGGGTTTTCAAAAGATACAAAAAAACAACCATACATAAAAATGTATGATTGCTTAACTATTTTATTTATTAAATATCCGAACAAAGTTCAGTAATGGTTTATAGTTTTTACCTGCTAGTCCAATGACTTCGACAAAGATTTCAATGGCCGTTAAGATTACAGCGACTAGTAAAATAGCGCCCCATACTTTTGCCATGGAGAAAATAATGGCTGCCAAACCAAACATCATTGCAATACCATAAATAATAAGCACTGTTTGGCGGTGTGTGAAGCCCATATCCAGTAAACGGTGATGTAAGTGCGATTTATCTGGATCAGACCATTTCTTCTTCATCCGTACTCGACGGACAATTGCAAAGAATGTATCAGAAATTGGTACTCCCAAAATGATTACTGGAATAATTAAAGCCACGAATGCGACATTCTTAAATCCAAGTAATGCAAGGACAGAAATCATAAATCCAAGGAACAGCGCTCCTGTGTCTCCCATAAAGATTTTGGCAGGGTGGAAATTATAAAATAAAAAGCCTAATGATGCTACTGCTAATAAAGCCGCAAGAACCAAAACAAACATATTGCTCATAATAAAGGCCATGATTGCTAATGTTATAAGGGCAATCGTTGAAACACCTGCAGCTAGACCGTCTAAGCCATCTATTAAATTAATAGCATTTGTAATGCCGACAATCCACAAAATTGTTAAAGGAATACTTAGTAATCCAAAATCTAATTCTCCGACGAATGGTAAGTTAATTGTGTCAATTTGAATACCACCCACAAAAATAATGATAAGTGCTGCTACAAGCTGACCTAGCATTTTGGCCTTTGCAGAAATCTCACGCATATCATCTATAACACCTGTTGCTACGATAATACAGGCACCAATTATGATTGCCAATAAACTATATTTACTAACATACCATGGTAGTACACCTATTGAAGTTAAATAAGGATATAATATGGCAACACCTATTAAAAAAGCAAGGAAAATTGCCAATCCGCCAAGTCTTGGCATAATTCGTGCATGGACTTTTCGATAGTTTGGTGCATCAACCGCACCTATTCTGAACGCTAATCGTTTAACTAGTGGAGTTAACAATATGGAAGCAACAAATGCTGCTATTAAAGACACGTAAATCATGTCTCTCCTCCTCAAAAAATAATCTACATTGGAATCCAAATTGATTATAGCACGAACCGGCAACGAAATATACTTTTTCTATTTATTTTCCACCAATTCACAAAAGTTATTCCTTACTTTTAGTATGGCAGATTGCTGTATGTCAAATGTAGTCACCATTCGTAAAATTTGATAGAATAATGAAGTGTCTAGCATTTAGACAACCTAAAAGGAGCGTAAATTTCATGTTCTCAATTTTTAAACGTAACGAAGAGCAAACTAGTGCTCGTCAATTAAAACGCTACTATAAAATAGTAGATCAAATTAATAGTCTTGAAGAAAAATATGTCAACAAGTCAGATGCAGAATTAAAAGAAATGACTTTTGAGTTCAAGAATCGTTTAGAACAAGGTGAACCGATTACATCAATCATCCCAGACGCATTTGCTGTTGTACGCGAAGCCTCAAAACGTGTATTAGGTATGCGTCATTTCGATGTACAACTTATTGGTGGCCTTGTTTTAACGGAAGGCAATATTGCAGAAATGCCTACAGGTGAAGGTAAGACGCTTGTCGCCTCCCTTCCTTCCTATGTACGTGCATTAGAAGGAAAAGGTGTTCATGTCATCACTGTGAATGATTATTTGGCGAAGCGCGACTATGAACTAGTTGGCCAAATTCATCGATACCTTGGCTTATCAGTTGGTTTAAATGTTCCAATGATGGAGCCAGATGCAAAAAAAGAAGCATATAATGCAGATATCACTTATGGAGTCGGGACTGAATTCGGCTTTGACTACTTACGTGACAACATGGCTCATAGCTTAGCAGAGAAAGTTCAACGTCCTTATCACTTTGCCATTATCGATGAAGTAGATAGTGTACTAATTGATGAGGCAAAAACACCACTGATTATTGCTGGAAAAATGGCTGCGAATGATGAACTGCATCGCATTGCTTCTATGCTAGCTAAGCGTTTCAAAGCTGAGGTTGATTATGACTTTGATGATGAAACAAAGGCTACTTCATTAACAGATAAAGGCATTGAAAAGGTAGAGGCTGCCTTCAATGTTGATAATTTATATGATCTTGAACACCAAACACTTTACCATTATGTTATCCAAGCTGTGCGTGCTCATGTCATGTTCCAGCGAGATGTTGATTACATCGTTAAGGATGACAAAATCGAGCTTGTGGATATGTTCACGGGTCGTATTTTAGAAGGTCGCTCACTTTCTGATGGCTTACATCAAGCCATTGAAGCTAAAGAAGGTGTGACTATTACTGAAGAAAACAAAGCACAAGCACAAATAACGATTCAAAACTATTTCCGCATGTATCCGAAGCTTTCTGGGATGACGGGTACGGCGAAAACACAGGAAAAAGAAATACGAGAAGTGTACGCCATGGAAGTTATTCAAATTCCAACAAACCGTCCACGTCAACGTGTCGATCAGCCTGATATTATATTTAGCACACAAGAAGCGAAATATAAGTGCGTGGCAACTGAAGCAAAGCAACGCCATGAGAAAGGGCAACCTGTCTTAATTGGTACAACATCTATTTTGCAGTCTGAAACAGTTGCTGATTACTTGAAAAAAGAAGGCTTATCATTCCAATTGCTGAACGCAAAAACAGTTGAGCAGGAGGTTGAACTCATTTCACAGGCAGGTCAAAAAGGACGTATTACGGTAGCGACAAATATGGCTGGACGCGGTACAGATATTATGCTTGGTGAAGAAGTACCTGAGCTTGGAGGTTTGTATGTTATCGGTACCGAAAAGCATGAAAGCCGTCGTGTAGATAATCAGCTTCGTGGTCGTTCAGGTCGTCAAGGTGATGTTGGTGAAAGCCGCTTCATTCTCTCTATTGAAGATGATATGTTCCGACGTTACGCAAAAGAAGAAGTTGAAAAATTCTCTGCAAAAATGGTTGTTGATGAAAAAGGCATTATCCAAAACAAAGATGTGCAAGAGCTTATAAACCGTACACAGCGAATTGTTGAAGGTTCCCAATACGGTATGCGTGAATACAATTTAAAATTGGATGATGTTATTAATGATCAGCGTACAGTTATTTACGGTTTACGTGACAAAATTTTAGCTGGTGAGGATTTATTAGAGCAGTTGAAGCAAATGTTCTACGAAACAGTAGATTTCGCAGTACGTGATGCTTCACCAGAGGAATTACCTTCAACTGAATGGGATTATGATGGTATGGAAAAAGCATTAAACAGTCTATTCCTTACACCTATCACTATCGATAGAGAGGTTGGTAAGGTTATCCCAATTTTAGATTCACTACAAAAACCTGTAGATGAGTTAACAGCAAAAATGGAAAAATTCGCAGAAAACGACCGAGTTATTGCAATCATTCCACAAGTAATGCTGAGCTATTTAGATAGCGGCTGGGTAAAACATTTAGAGGCAATGGCTCATCTAAAAGAAGGTATTGGGCTACGTCATTACCAGCAAGAAGATCCTATGCGTATCTATCAACGTGAAGGTTTAGAGCTATTCGCTAAAAACTTCCAGGAATTACGTCGTTCTATAATTATTGAAATCACAGGCTTTATGAAAATGATTGAATCCGAACAGGAGGCACAACAATAATGGGTCTATTCTCATTCTTTAAAAAGTCCGATAAGCTTGGGCAAGAAAATACAATTGATTCCAAAGATTTACTAGAAAATATCAAGGTAGAAAATACAGACGATGATCGCGATGTTGAAACGAAATTGTCATTTCATCCAGATTGGGACGTTCCGCAAGAGCAGAAATATATCTTTAACTTCCTTGCAAATGAATTAGAGCCGTTAAAGCCTAACCAATTATCTCTCTCTTCTATTAGTATTGATCCAGACCCACGTACTGGAAAATGGTTAGTACGTGCATTTTTCCGCTCTTCATTAGCTGAAGAAATTGAGCTAGGTGAAATTGAGCTATTCATCATGGATAAAAATGATGAGCTAGTAGCAACGAAAAGGTTCGACTTTAAGGCACTGGGTACAATCCCTGCTGAAAGTGCTCGCCCATGGGTATTTGAATTTGAAAAATCAACAATCAAAGTCGATGAAATACCTGAAGAGGGCTGGAAATTAGCCTTTAATCTCGTTTCATTACGTGAACATCAGCTTGAGCTGGACCCAACATGGGAAAAACAATTACCAGATGCACAAAAAGAAGAGCTTGCTAAAATTGTTAAAACATTGCCTAAGTTAGGTGAAACAGAAGTCAACTTCACTGGACTCCAAGCTAAGTTCGCTAACAACGGAAGTTTAAATGTTTCCATCTTTATTCGTAATGGCCATAGTAAAGCTATTAATCTTGAACAGCTTCCTTTAGAAATAATCGATGCCAGAGGAAAACAAATCGCTAAAGGCTCCTTTAATATGGAACCTGTTTTAACTGTTCAGCCTAACTCTACAAAACCGTGGACATTCATTTTCCCGCCACAGCTGGTTAACCCAAAAGGTGCAGATCTTTCTCGTTGGACAGCACGTGTAACACAATAAAAAGCAAAAATCCTCTTATTCTTTCATCAAAGAATAAGAGGATTTTTTTACTTTAATAGATCAAATCGTTTATATGCGACTAATCTGCTAGACCAATAAGAGTACGTTACATCAGAAATTTCAACACCATCTGTTCCTGCATGGATAAATTTATTATTTCCAAGATAAATACCCATATGAGATATTCCTTCTTTATACGTGTTCTCAAAAAATACTAAATCTCCAGCTACTGGGGTTTTAACATGTGATGTATTCCCATAAAAATACCCCTCACTACTATCTCTTCCAATTTTTAATCCACTTTGATTAAAGGCATAGAAAATTAAACCACTACAGTCAAGCCCCTCAGGAGTGTTACCGCCATAAAGATATGGTGTTCCCACCAACAGATTGGCCAACTCAATTGTTTTCGTATAGATGGTTTGTCCACTCAATGTTGGATCCTTTGTCGTTACCTTTGAAGGCGCCCCCGTATTTGAAGTCACATTATTATGTATTGTTTCACCCTCAGGGATGGATGCAACAGGAGACACCTTTAACACTTGTCCAATGTAAATAGCATCTGTTGTTAATTCATTCCAATCCTTAAGCTCTTTTAAGGTCACATTATATTGCTTAGCAATCTTTGATAATGTGTCACCTTTAACAACTGTGTAGGAAGTACTAATAGGCTTTGATGGTGTTACTGGCTTTGCTGTCGATGTCGATGGATTTGATGGTTTCACCTCTTGATTCGAAGGTTGCTTTGTAATCTCTAGCTTTTGGGCTACATAAATCGTATCCTTCGTTAGATTATTCCATTTTTTGATATCTTGTATAGTTACTTGATGGTTTTGGGCGATTTTAGATAGGGTATCCCCTTTTTGAACAGTATATGATGCTGCTTCTGCATTTTGTAATGCGAAAAATGAAGTAGCGATAGTGCTTAAAGCAAGGATTCTCCACTTTTTTGATTTTTGCATACCCAATTGCCTCCGTTCATGCTAAAATATTTCCTTGTGTGTCTATCATACTAGATATTTAATTGTTCAGAAATCGGAAATACTGACTATTTTTCAAACAATCTATCAAACCTATAGGAAACGACAGATTCCGACTATATTACAATAGTATTATAATTGCAAGATTAGACTTCATATGGTAACATACACTTCTGTATTTAAAATTTTTAGAAAGTTTAATTTTTTCAATATTAAAGGAGTTTTAAATTTTATGAAAAACATCATGCTTTTCATCAAAGAAAATTTAGCAGTGGGTTTACTTCTATTTGCCTTGTTCTTAGGAGCTGGAAATATAATCTTTCCACCGTTATTGGGTCAACAGGCTGGTGAGCATATCCTATCAGCAATGATTGGATTTTTAATAACAGGTGTTGGTTTACCACTACTAGCAATAGTTGCTGTAGCAAAAGCTGGCGGTGACTTGCAATTGCTCGCTAACCGTGTAAGCCCTACATTTGGCATTATTTTTACGTCCATTGTTTATTTAGCGATTGGACCATTTTTTGCAGTTCCACGTACAGGATCCGTATCGTATGAAATAGGGATTGTCCCTTTTCTTCCAGAGGCAGTAACAGATCATTGGGCACCGCTATTCATTACCTCTGTCTTATTTTTTGCTTTAATACTGTATTTAGCCATCAATCCTTCAAAGCTTGTAGATCGCGTAGGTAAAATACTAACACCAGCACTCTTGGCTGTTATTTTATTATTAGCAGTTAAAAGCTTTATTTCACCAATGGGTGAAGCAGGCAATGCTGTTGGAAAATACACAGTAACCCCTTTTGCTGAAGGTTTTGTACAAGGCTATTTAACAATGGATGTACTAAGTGCGCTTGTTTTCGGTATCGTTATCTTACAAGCATTGCAGGGCATGGGTATGTATGATAGGAGAAAGCAGGTTAATACAACAGTATTTGCAGGCGTTGTAGCTGCTCTTGGTTTATCATTTGTTTACATCTCACTTGGCCATATTGGAAACACAAGTATTGATGCAATTGGCGCTTTAGATAATGGCGGAAATATTATTGCAAAATCAGCAGAGGCCCTATTTGGTAGACTAGGAAATGTTATTTTATCTATTACTATTTTACTAGCTTGTATCTCGACAGCTGTAGGTTTACTTACTGCTAATGCTCAATATTTTAACAAGCTATTTCCGAAAATTTCATATAAAACGTTTTTAATCGTTTTCACTATTGTGAGTATGGCAATTACAAACGTTGGTCTTTCCACAATTATCAGTGCATCTCTGCCCGTTTTATTAATTATCTATCCATTGGCAATGGTGTTAATGGTATTATCACTTTTTGATAACTTCTTTAAAAATGGGCAAATTGTTTACATTCTAGCATTAATTCCAACATTTTTTGTTAGTTTGTATGATGGTTTTAAGGAAATGGATATAAAAATATCACTATATGAGAGAATTTTAAAAGTTCTACCTTTTTATGAGCAAAATCTCGGATGGCTTGTACCCGCATTAATTGGTGCTCTTATCGGCTTGATTATTCATAAAATTCTAAAAAACTAGAATCTTCTTCATATGAGGTTCTACTAAACTACCTCTTTCCTATTCGCTGTTATATGGAAATTCATGTATACTTATAGATATTAGAAAAGAGGTGTCCTATGAAAAAAATAGTGTGGTCTTTCGTATTTTTGCTAAGCTTCTTCATCATTCCATTTACCAACACGCAAGCAGCCAGCAATGAACAACCGCTTGTAAAGGAAATCAAGGAGATTATTAAAGAAAATTATGTTGGTACGATTAAAGGTGAGTTGCAAAACGCACAAACAATTCCTGAAATGATTGATATGTTAGACCCTTATTCCACGTATTTTACGAAACAGGAATTTGAAGAATTTATGAATAGCATTAACCTAGCAACAATTGGTATTGGTGTTATCATTGAGGAACATGAGGATGGTATTCATATTTTACAGGTAATTGACAATAGCGGTGCTTCTGAAGCTGGTGTCATGGCTGGCGACGTCATTACCGAAATTAATGATCAATCTGTCGTAGGACGCTCAACGCAAGAAGCCTCATCCCTATTAATTGGCGATGAAGGTACTAAAGTCGATATCACATTGCAAAATGCAAATGGTAAGACTTCCACTAAATCCATTACACGAAAAAAATTTACCTTACCAAATGTAGAATCTGAATTATTATTCGGAGATGTAGGTTATATTGCCATGTCTTCTTTCTCAGAGGACGGGGCGAAACTTGTAAAAGATGCACTTATTCAATTAAAGCAACGTGGTGCGACTTCCTTTATCTTAGATTTACAAAACAATGGTGGGGGCTATGTAGAAACAGCTGAGGAAATTACAGGGCTTTTCTCAAAAGCAAAAATTGCCTATTTACTTGAGGAAGCACATGCCTCTTATGAAATTCGAGCAGTTCGCCAAAATGAAAAATTCCCTGCTAATACCCGTATTCTAGTTAATCGCTATAGTGCCAGTGCCTCTGAGATGCTAGCCGCTACTTTACAAGATCAACAAGCTGCTATTTTATATGGGGAAACAACTTACGGAAAAGGAGCTATGCAGGGCTTTTTTGAACTACACGATGGAAGCTATTTAAAGCTGACTGTTGGGAAATTTACAGGTCCTTTAGGACAAACAATTAATGAAGTAGGTGTCAAACCGAACATCACAACGAAGACAGCACCTATTTTCCAGGCTCATTATGATGCACTAAAGGAACAATATGTAGATTATAAAGAGCTTACAAGCTTCGAAAATGTATCAAATACTAAAACATTTACAGTGAAATTTTCACAAGCACTCACATCTAAAATCGTTGATGGCAGTGTACAACTTGTTGCTTTAGGTGGTAATGAGGTACCAATCACTACAAAAGTTGATGGCCATTCATTACTTGTGACGCCATCCCAACCACTAAACAGCGGACAAGAATATATGCTTCTCGTACATCCATCTGTTCAACAACAAACAGGCAATAAGCTTCAAAAAGGTATTTATTTGCATATTTCAGTGAAAAATTAAAAAATCCCGCTCATCTTTATAGATGAGGGGATTTTTTCTATGTGTTTCCAGAATAATCTCTCAAAAAATATAAATGAATCACATCTTTTGCTAAATCGGCTGGCTGCTTTTTTTGTTCAAACAAATGAGTTACTATTAAACGGTCTAAGGACCCCACAAAACTATCTACCATTATTAAACTGTCAACTCTATAAGATTGTAATATATGAAGACAATCATGCAGATTGATAAGATGAAGAAAATGCTCTGAAAGTTGAGATTTAACTAAATGTGACTGAGTCGATTCTAAAAAGCCTATTTTCGTTAATGTTGGATTTTCGATTATGTAGATAAAGATCAGTGTTATTTTTTGCTCTAATGCTCTTATAAAGCCTGTGAATCCCTTTTCAACTTGTTCTGATGATTTATTCATAATTTGATTAAATTCATAAAGAAATTTTTCATTCAGATTGTTATAGAGAGAGTCCTTACTTTCAAAATATAAATAAAAAGTAGGCTGTGTAACATTCGCTGCCTTTACAATATCACTTATTTTTGTCTCATAATAACCTTTCATAGAAAATAGGTCCATCGCTTTTTCAAGCAATAACTGTTTACTCCGTTCACCATTCGAATTAATCTTTCTACCTCTCGCCATGCTTTCCACCTTATCTTTGTTTGTGTAGATATATTCTCTGAGCTTTACTTTAAATGCAAACTAATGCTAAATTCCTTGCATATTCACAAAACATTAATGACTCTGAATAAAATTAATTATAATACAGACCCTATTTTTTTACTATAAAATATTATGAATATGACAATTTTTCAGAACACTTACTAATAAGTATAGAGGATAAGGTTTATAATGAAGTACGAAACAAAAATGGGTATCCTTGAATGAATTCTTGGATACCCACTACTTTATTATTTTAAAAATTTTCTTTTTAGCTTGTCACTAAATTCTTTGACTTCCTTTACTCCAAATAACAAATAAGTGCCTACAAACACTGCACTAAAAATGACAAGACCAACTATGAACGTTAACCATCTATAATCAAATACTAAATACTTGCTTGATAAAAACATGGCAATAGTAATAATTATCATAGGAGGTACTGATCTAAAAAATTGAAGTTCTTTACTGAATATACCCATTTTTAGATCATATTTAATACTTGCATATACAATAAGCATGATGAAATTCACAATAGAACTTATTAATGTCCCCCATGCGATGGACACTACTCCAGTAGAATCTACAAGTAAAAAAATCACAGCAATATTTACGGCAAATACATTTAGTAAACTAAACACAACTGGTGCCATTGAGTCGCCTTTTGCAAAATAAAAACGTGTAATATATGCGTTTGCAGCAAGGAAATACATCGAAAGTACGAAGACGGCAAGGACTGGAGCTGTTTCAGCTGTTGCTTTCGCATCAAAGTTGTTGTATTGGAAAACAACTTGAATGAGATTCTCCGCATAAAAATAAGAGTATATAGTCACTGGAACAAGTAACAATAACAAGTAATGTAATCCCTTTGAATACAAGCTTTTAATAGAAGCATGGTCATTTTCAGCTTCCTTTTGACTTAAAATTGGAAAAATAACTGTCGTTACAGCTGTAATTAAAATAGCTTGTGGAAATTGCATCAACTTAGAAGCAAAGTTAACAGATGATACTGCTCCTTCTAATGACAATAATCCTGCTACATAGCGCTGCAATAATGCGTAAAGTTGAATAGTTGCACCGCCAAGCATAATAGGGACAACCATTATCCATAACTCTTTTGTTGATACATTATGTTTAAAGGAAAGCCCTACTTTAAACGAGTCTAATTTACGATAACCGATAATTAAGAAATACACCATCAGTATTGCGCTTGCCAATGCACTAATACCATAACCCATTGGACCGACAGATTCTGATGTTGATAATACAACCGCGATCACCAAGAAAATCGCATTGTAAATTAAAATGGCAAAGCTCGATAAATGAAATTTTTGATTTACATTCAGTAAACCACTGTACCAAGAAGATAAAACAAGAAATATAGATGATGGCATCATCCATAAATAAAGATTTTTCGTTAAAGTTAAATCTTCCTCGCTCACAATTTTATCTGAATTAAAACTTTCTAATATTGGACTAGCAAAGGCCATCCCTATCAGTGTCATGATTGTTGCTGTTACTACAACAATTGTAAACGACTGCTTTATGAATAGTCCTTTATCTGTTGTTTCTCGGTTATAAATGGAAATAAAAACAGTTGTAAATGCTCCTCCAACCACTAAATATAGAAAGTTTGGAATCATATACGCAGTAAATATACTATCAGAAATATGACCACTACCATATTGGTATCCGATAATCATCTCACGTAAAAATCCAAAAACACGAGCTACGACATTAATAATCGCAACTGCCCCAACTATTTTTATAAATTTATTCATAAGCCATCCCCACCTTCAATGGCCGACTTATAAATTGCTATACAGCGAGCTGTTATATTTTTTTCATCGTGAATGGCTAATACTTTATCGACTGCTTCACGATTCATATATTGTTCTTTTGGCGTGTTCACGGCACGCAGCATCTCCTCAGATAAAACCATAGCGTTTTCGGGCTCCACTAAATGCCCTGCGCCTTCCCCAAGCAAAGAGACAAGGCCACCTACATTTGATGCAATAACAGGTGTATCTGTTGCTAATGCCTCTAATGCCACTAATCCAAACCCTTCTAAATGGGATGGTAATACAAAGACATCACTTGCTTGGAACCACTTCACTAGTTCTTGTTGTTTTAGTGGATCTACAAATTTGACGTCTTCACTAATTAATGGTTGCAGGGATTGGTAAAATGTCTGGTCTCTTCTAGAGCCTACAATCGTTAACTCTACAGGACGTGATACCTTTGTTTTAAGCATTTGGAAAGCCTGTAATAGCTCCTCCACACCTTTTTGCTTAATCACATTTCCAACAAATAAAAATCGGAAGGGCTCAGCAGCTAATTGTAATTCTGTACGTATAGCAGTTTGGCTTTCTTTGGTGAATACTTCTCTATTGACCCCCATGCTAACAACTGAAATTTTATCCTGTTCAATGCCAAAATCTTGTTCTATTTGTTGTGCCAGGACAGGTCCCACTGCGATAACGTGCTCACTTTCCCGCAAAATACTGGCTGTCCAATTGCGAATTCTTGCATTCTTTTTAGCCATACGTTCTATATCGCCACCATGTGCAGTCACAATAAATGGTATACCAAACATTTTCTTCAATAGTAAAGAAAGCATACCAGAGGGAAACACATAATGTGCATGTGTGACATCAATGGATTTTCTATATTTGAAGCCCTTCATCAATGTTGAAAAACCCCATTTTGCATATTTCATAATAGTGTTTTTCTTGCCTGTTGCTGGGTTAGTATTCACAGATATTTCTACATCTAGTCCTGCCTTTTCAAGTGCTGTGACTTGGTTTTTCACAAAAATACCGAATGATAAATGATCAGATGTTGGATACATATTACTAATGACGAGTATTTTTTTCATAGACGTGTCACTGCCTTTTTCATTAATTCCTGACCATGCATGGCCTCTTTATGAATTTGTGTAGCAATTTGTTTCGTCTCTGCAATTGACTGCTTCCAATCGCTACTTAATTTGCCAACTAATGTGGATAGTGCCTTCTCATCATCCTTTAAATCCTGCATTTGTAAGCAACGATCTGATGCGCCCACAAAGGACATAAAATCTTGTACTTTTGTATGGTAGGATATTGCAATAATCGGCGTTTCTGAATTCGTTGCCAAAATAAGGGAATGCAAACGCGTACCGATAATAATATCCTGCTCCTCTGTTACTTCAAGTAATCGCTCTGGCACCAAATTTTCCTCAATAATTACTGTATGTTCACGTTGCTGCATTTTCTTCTGAATATCCTTGGTTACAGTAACGTCCTGTGGGAACTTCGTGGCAAAAAAAGTAATTTGGATATTGTGCTCAGAAATTACATGATCTAAATTTTTTGCCATGCTTGTCACATATGCATCATATTTTTCAATATTTCCTTCTGGCCAATAATTTGCATTATAGTAAGGAACCGCAGATACCCCTATTTTAACTGGCTTTTCAGCGTAATTATGGCGATCTCCCTTTAATGTAAAGGCAGGATCACCAATAACTTCTATTGGCTTTTTTACCCCAATGCTTTGTAATAGCTTTTTAGACTGAGGATCCCGTACAGAAATACTTGCTGCATAACGACACATAGCACGAATGCTAATTTTTCCAGAAAATGTATCGAGTGGTCCAGCACCACATCCGTAAATAATGTAGGGAATGTTACTTTGTTTGGCCATCATTGCATACGCTCCATACAGGTGAGCCTCACGTTTATAGAAATCCATTAAAATACCACCTCCACCAATGATGAGGAGGTCAAAATTTGCTACATATGGTTTATTATTTTTATAAGTATGGATAAACGTTTTGAATAAGTTACTCTTTCTGTAATACAATGGATAGCTATGTACCCCATAACGCTCGGATGTTTGTTGTGTGTTATTACTAAAAACGGTAATGTCATCACTAGTTACCGAAAATGTTTGTTTTACTTGTTGAAGAATGCCGTATAATATTGATTCATCACCATTATTATCATTGCCGTAATTCCCCACAATGCCTATTTTCATTAAAAAACATCCTTTTACTTTTTAATACTGAGATTATACCACAATTGTTCATCATCGTTCTTTTTAAAAATAGTAAAATAAAGAGGCGCTTTATACTAATTAATTCATCCCTTTAGTGTTAGGTTAATTTTAATTCTGATTGAATGTCATCCAACCCTTAATTTATACACTCACATATTTATAACCGTTATCCGAAACGACTTCTGGTAATGAATCTGCATAAACAAAAATAGCAAACTAGATATAATGACTAGTTTGCTATTTTTCACATACAATGTCCTTCTTTAAAGACTATTCCTATGGCTGAATTGCTCTATATAAGAATAATCCGAAGTGAGCGCGACTAATAGATTCATTTGGCTTATACGTATTATCATTATAGCCTGTTGTAATTTTATTTGCCGCTAATTGTTGAACATATGAGTAAGCCCAATGATTCTTCGGTACATCTTTAAAGTTAATGCTGCTTGTCCCATTTAATTTATAAGCTAATGCTACTACTTTTGCCATTTGTGCACGAGTCAAAGTACCATTCGGATCAAAGGTATTGTCACCTTTTCCACTCATAATACCTGCCTCTACAACTGCTGCAATCTGTTTATAGTATACGTGATTCGCAGGGATATCTTTCAATCCTGGATTTTTTACATTTGACGTATTTAAGCCAAGTGCTCGACTAATAATGACTGCCGCATGTGCTCTTGTCAGTTTATCATTCGGTCTAAATGTGCCATCTGCTTGCCCTGTAATAATATTATTCTTCGTTAAATATTCAATTTCCTTATAATACGCATAGTTATTTGGAATGTCTTTAAACAAAGTAGGTTTTGCTACAGTTACCGTAGCCGCTTCACTTTTTGTTCCTAACGTCGCCACTATCTTACCAGTAGCACCTGGATTTTTAGCTGTAAACTTACCATCACTAGTAATGGTACCGATATCTCCTTCTACAGACCATTTTACCTGTGATGCATTGTAAACTAGAGGTTTGCCCTCGTCATCCTTTGCATCCATAGTAAATTTGACAGTTTCGCCAGCGCTCACTGTTTTTGATTTCGGTGCAACGTTCATTGTTGCTGGAGCATCTACTACCTTCACTTGGAATGATTCAACAGGCGAGCCATCGTGGTTGATGAAAATACGATCATTGCCAGCTGTCGTTGAAGTATAGTTCAAGCCGTTAACGTTTAAAGTATTATTCTCAGATGTTAGCGATACATGACTGTCTAATGGTAGTGCATTATAGTTTTCATCTAAAATATATTGCACTGCTATACTAGACGAAGCACCCGCTAAAAGAGTTGCATAGCTTGTACTATTCGTATATTTTATATATTTTCCTTTGCCAGTTGGTGCCGTACTTACAGCTTGTAAAGTTGCGGACACAAGACGCTGTGTATTACCTGAATTAGAAGGTAAGTTTGCTAATACAACATTATTGCTACCGTAGTTGCGAATACCCATTGTTGTTGAGCCGCCACCATCTAAGTTAATTGCTTGATCGACACCAAGTGACACTAAATAGTTAGCAAGTTGAACCAAATTCATACCCTTACTATGCTTTTGACCTCCATCAACTGTAATAAAGTGTACTGTTTTTCCATTATTACTTGTTGCTACTACAGTGCGAGGTACAACTGCTTTTGCACGACTACTAGATGTGCTCATCATAATGTAAGGCTTATTATCTTTTACTAAATACGGACCACTTGCCAAAATAAACTGTGCATCCTGCCAAAGCTTATCAATAGAGAAGTTAACACTTAGCTCATCTCCAATTGCTATTTGACCTAACTTACTGTGCCAATCGCCACCTTGTAAAGACACGACAAACCCAGTTGAAGGGATAGATACTTTTTCCTTAGATCCATAAGGTGTAATTTGAGTCACTTTTCCAGTTAACGTTTGACCAAATTTATTTTCAGTTACTGGTTCACCTGTATCTACGACAATTTCAAAACCATATTCATTTGTATCTGTTGTTTTACTATAAAATTGTGGCGTATAAATAATTGATTCATAGATATTGCGATCACGATTCATACCTGACATTTCATAGTTTGTACCTTTATGAGATAGTGTGACATCAAAGTCAAAATAATCAATAACACCACGACCATCTGCTGCCATTCCAAAAGCAGTAGGTACATTCATATATTGATCAGAGCCATTTGACACAGCCCCGCCGTTTAAAATCACATTATTTTTTGCTAATAAAAATAATGGGTAGCCTTCAGACATATTAAAAAAGCTTGCATTAATAGCACCCACTACACGATTGCCTTCACGCGAAAGACGATTAGCATTTGCTGTTGTCGATTCTTTTCCATTGACTGCTGCAGGCATACCTAATTGTACTTCTGTTGTCTCACCTACATCAATCGCTATATGATTAATGGAATTTGTATAGGTATTGCTGTATGTATATTGTTTATACTGCACACCTTTCGAGAGCGGATAATCCTTTTTGACCGTTTGAGATGCATAAGCATTCAACGGACCCATCACCATTGACAATATCACAACTAAAATTAGTAAATTTTTTGCTATTCTTTTCATTTTTTGCGCTCCCAAATAATTTAGAGCCCTCACTCTCCCCTCACATATTTTACCTCTATAACATTATCAAAAATATGCCAAAATAGCTATGGAACATTTATGCTATTTTCCAGTTTCATATAATTGTAAAGAAAACTGTTTATATAGTCTCATTTTATGATTTTTCTAACATTTGACCCTTATCGCGACACTATAACTTTGTTAAAATGGTGTAGAAGTTTAGGAGGGTAATAATATGAAAAAACTATCAATCATAGCATTGCTCATGACTGTAATTGGCTTACTTTTTATGCAGCCACAGCTAGCATCAGCCGATGAACTTTCAGGGCATTCCCATGAACCAGGTCTTCGTTATTTAATTTCCAAAAATGCATTAGTCACAGATGCCAAAGGAAGCTACCGTCCAAATGCAAATGTAACACGTGGCGAATTCGCTTCTTATTTAGCAAAATCTATGGATCTTGAAGAAGTGAACAACATAGTATTTACTGATGTCCCAAGTACATATTTATATGCGACAGATATTCAGCTCGCTGCTACGGCTGGGATTATTACAGGCTATAAAGATGGCTCATTTAAACCGAATGCAGCTATTTCAAGGCAGCATATGGCGATAATGCTAGAAAGAGCTATAAACTATTTAGAAATTCCAAAAGGTACTTCTTCTATTACCTTTAAGGATAATGCAGCGATCATTAAAGAATATCGCCAGGCAGTAGCTATAGGTGCTCAATTAGATATCATTAAGGGCTCGGATGGTTACTTTATGCCAGAAAAAAATGCAACAATTGGTCAAGCAGCTACATTTATTCATCGACTAATGACACTTGCTGGTGCAAATACTGGTAACGAAGATGGTGGAGAATCAAACCCTGGTAATCCTAATGGCGGTGAACCTAACGGTGGTAATCCAAACCCTGGTGAATCAAATACCACTAAGTTTGCTGTGAAGGAAATCTCCAATGGCACACTGGTTGGTAATCAAGAATTCACTACCTTTGATGCTGCCGAAAAGGCTGTAACAAACAATACACAGGTAATTGTTCAAAATGATAAAATTATGAAAATGTCCTCAGGCTATGTTGTGACAAATAATTATGTGGTCTTAAATTCTGAAACGATTAAGGATCAAATTGCTGTTGCTGGGAATACTGAAATGGAGTACCTTAGCAGTGATGCTACACAAGTGAAGGTTCGACTAGCAGGACAAGTAGGTTATTTAAAGCACGCAGATGTGACATTAATTCCATTTTCAATGAGCAAAGGTCGTTCTTACTATACAAATGAAAATGGTGAAATTAAACATACGCTTTACGATTACAAAACTGATAAGTATTCCTCTAGCTATGTCTTCGGAAAAGCGCCTTCTTTTATGAAGCCAGGCGAAAAATACTATAGCTGGGATGGTATCTATTTTACAAATGGGAATGGCTCCTCTAAAGGTGAAGCCTATAACTACTATCAATTTTTACCGGCTCGTGCTAAAACACAATATACAGCAGAGGAACTTGATACGTATATTATGAACAAGTTGGCGGAAGTGGAAAGCACAGGAATCACCCTCTATAAAGATGCTACAACGAAAAGTAAGCTTATTGGCTTAGGGCAAAAATTAAAAGAGGTAGAAGAGAATTCACAAATTAATGCGCTGCTTATTTTATCACTTGCTCAGCATGAAAGTGCTTATGGTATGAGTGAGCACGCCCAAAACTTAAATAATTTATTTGGTTTATATGTATTTGATACAAACCCACTAAACAAAAAATTTGAAAGTATTGCTGCAAATATCAGTGAGCTTGTTGAAAAATTCCTTCAGCCAAACTACATTACTCCAGGCGGGTCTCCTGGTAGAAACTATGCTAATGGTGCAGTAGTTGGTTCAAAGGCTGTTGGCTTTAATGTAAAATATGCTTCTGACCCATTCTGGGGAGCGAAAATTGCTGGTCATTACTACCGTGCTGAAAAGGCTTTAGGCTTTAAGGATGCCAAAAATCCATATACAGTTGGTATTACAACGACGACTGGTTTAAATGTTCGTACAGATGCATCCACAAGCAATAGCCCACTATTCACTTATGCAAGAAGTGGTATGCCTGTTATCATTACAAGCCCTGCTACAAATGGCTGGTATGAAGTCCTTTCTGATAAGCTTCATCCAGGAACAGCTTTTGTTAGTAAAGACTATGTGCAAGTGATCAACACTGTAAAATAAAAGAAAAGTCGTCCTTCATGCAAGGGCGACTTTTTGTGTTATTGAAAATTCTATACATGTATTGCTCTGTGGCAAAAACGAAGCACAAGAAAGACATATTATTATTCCAAAATGAAGTAACATAATTTGCGGATTGTCGCTCTCTCACTGGAAAACAAGCATCCATATTCCTCCAAACCATCACTTTTATATCTTATGAATATAATAACTATAGGACCGAAGATTGCTATTATATTTAGCACAAGTAGCCTTCTATTTAGCACAAATACTAGTCAATCATGCACATTTCCTCATCAATTCAGCAATCCTCCCCCTAAAACAAAGATTTCCATATGTATTCGACAAAAAAATTCTCGAATAAAACCAAGGACTTGAAAATTTTCATTTTGCCACAATATACACAAAGATTTCCTTGACCATTTTGTTTATCAACACTTTGCAAAGTCGTCCTCTATACAAAAGCGACTTTTTGTATCATTTACAACATCTGGACAAAATTTTTCATAGGACTCAAAAGTATTGCTTGGGTAATAATTTTTATTCACATACAAAAATCTCACAATAAAAAAAGATGCCTCAAAAAAATTTGAGACACCTCTAAATTGCTAATACCGAAGTTTCTTATTATCCACTTTTATAATCGCTGAGGCAATTATCACAAAGCAGAGCATTAAAATAAAAATTAAATCTAGTAAGCCTGTGTGCATCGATACTGTAAATAAAGTAATAACAAAAGCATAGGCTACTGAGTGGAAGCTACGAATACCGCCTTGCTTCACTTTATTATAAATAAGTGAAATCAGTACCCCATAGAAGAAGAAACCGATTGCTACAAGAAGATAACCGCCATCTAAAAATAATTGACCGATAAATGTCGGTGTGGTTGTTCTTGTTGGACGTGTGATATATTTACCTTCCTCTACACTCAAAGAGTTTACAACCTCTGTTACTCGCATACGCGGCGACACTTGCTCACCTGGTAAAATCGTACTGAAGATACCACCATGAATTTCTCCATTCAGGTATCCTTCCTCCTGTGTATACTCGATAATTTTACTTAAAACAATATGACCAGTCACACTCTCACCATTTAATGAACGAATCCACTTAGGCGTTAAATTAACCTTTTGCTCTACTGTTAACAGTTTTTCTTTTTCTGATTCAGTTAATTCTACATCTGGCTGTTCACGACTGTTAAATTCCTTCGTTGTATCCTCAGTTAGTACACGCAGGAAACCGAACATTGAAAATGCTACACCAATCACTAGCAGTGCTGTTAGGAACCATGTCAGCTTCACACGCTTTACAACATAGTGGAAAATAATAATACCTGTAAATAACATGATAATTAATGGTGTACGATATCCCATTAATAAAAATAAGAACATAACACCAGCGTAAATGGAACCATATATTAAGACTTTCTTCCATGACATGTGCTTTTCTAATATCATTTTATAGGATAATAACAATAGCACACCAAACCATAATAATTGGGCAAAGAAGTTTAGCTTTGGATTGAGGTTACGTCGATTGGACTCATCAGAAATCCCTAATCCCCCACCAAAAATCATTAAAAAATATGATGCTAAACCAAGTAATGTTAAAAAAACAATGAAATGAACAACATATTTTCCAAAGAAGGATAAACCAAATGATGGGATTGTCCACTGCAATTTATCAATAATAAAGACTCCGATATAATAGCATGCAATCGCTAAAAGTACCGCTGGCCAAATTGATACACGTACATTAAATAGTTCAAATCGATGGAAATCAAAAAGACTTGTAAAGAAATAGAGTACTAATATAAAAGGCAAAAAGAAGTACGGTGAAAACGTATCAATCTTGTTGACCTTTGCAAATGTTTGTTTCAGTTTATTCATAAATGTTATACATCTAGTAGATGTGATTGCCCTCCTCTATCGTGAATCATCGTTGTGTAATTCTTTCATTTTCTATACAAAACAAATGTTATTATACCATAAATACAGATAGACTTATAGAAAGGAATAAATGTATTTTATATAAATCACATGTTTATTCCCTTAATTATACTCAAAATGAATTATAAACCCATTTCATGATATTCTTATCCCCATTTTCTTTAATTTTAAAAATAGCAGATGAAAATTTTAGAAAAGAGCCAAATATTAATGATTCATCCATTATTTAGATGTAAGATGGGTAATAGTAATGCACGTTAATGTAATATACAAATAAAGGATGTGGATTTAATGAAGAAATTATGCGTTTCATTTTTCTTACTTTGTGCTTTTATAGTGATAGCTGCTTTATCACCTACTCAAGCAAATGCAGCACAAAAAATCGGTGTTGTGTTTTCAGAAAGCAGTGAAAAATATGCGAATACAACACACCCAGGTGGCACATATAAAGGACAAGTTGTTTCACCCAAAGTAGATTATAGTTCTACTTATAATAAAGAATTAAAGGCTTTTCTTCTCTATCAGCAGCAAGGCTTTCAAGTAGAAAAAATTTATGAGAAAGACCTAAATAATCTAGCAAATTTAAGTCAATATGACGCAATCGTCTTTGCTTACACAGTTATGATGACTCATCAGCAACGCGAAAATGTAAAAATGTACATAAGAAATGGAGGCGGTGCCATTTTTGCATTCCAAACAGCACGTAACGAATCTGCTAAATTTCCTAAGACAGGTCAAATGGATCTCTCTCCTTTAATTTATGATGTAAATTCATGGGTTATGGAGTGGGATAATTTAACGGAGGTCTTCCATTCACGTTTTATTGACGATATTATGCTTGGAAATTCAACAATAAGTAATCTTAATACTGTTCACCCTATTATTCAACATACAACAAAAGAGCTTGGCAAAAGCAAACTTAGTCTTACAAAAACAGATCAAGATTGGGTGGAAATTATAAAACCGTGGCAAGGTGGATCTGCAACACCTATATTATTTTTCTCAGATTATAATACTACAGATAAACCAAAGACTATGAAAAAAAATGAATTTGGCGCAGCACATGCTATCGAGTATGGTAAAGGTCGAATCGTTCAAATCGGCTTTAAAATCTATGATTATATTGATATAGATACTAAAGCAGATTGGCAGGATAATGAAAATGGAGCTGCTTTTTCAACAACACGTGGTGATGAGGATGCCCAAGTATTTATGAAGCATGCTTTAAATTGGGTAACCGAAAATCACAATGGTTTTGTGCCACGTCGTTATAATCTGTCACTTTACTCTGATAGTGTTCAAGGTTATGTAGCTCCGTCTGGTAAGTTTGTTTTCTACTCTACTGTTACGATTAAAAATAATGGTAATGTGCCTGCACGTGGTACCTTGCAAGTAGAAATTTTAGATGCAAACGATAAAGTAGTAGGCAAAGGGCATGAACGTTACATACCTGGTCTTGCTGCAGATGCCACAACAAATAATGCTGATCAAAAAGATATCAGCACTCACACCGAAAAATATCAAATTTTTATGCCTGGTAATTTAGCTGCTGGAACATATACAATACGTACATCCTTTATAGAAGGGCGTGATGATCGTAAAAGTGCTGATGAAAAATTTGCTACGATTGCAGAAATTAAAACGCTCACACGCGCAAAAGGTTCCAGTAAAGCAACAATTACGTCTGCACCATTCTTCCAGGATGTAGCCAAATCGAATGGAGCTTACTATGATATAAAAAATTTACAAGCATTAGGGATTGTCAAGGGAAGTAATGGAAAATTTATTCCACAAGGTACTTTGACACGCTTACAAGCAACAGAAATGATACTGCGATCACTAAATATTCCAGCTTCAAGTTCAGCTTCATTAAATGCACAAGATATAAAAGCTGGTGACTATGGCTATGCCGTATTAGCAACAGGCGCACGCTATGGCATTATCGCTTTAGAGGATGGCAAAATGAATGCTCATCAGCCAATGACTCGAGCCGCTATGGCAAGAGCACTTGTTAACGGCTTCAAGCTACAGGGTATTGCAGAAAATACCTTCTCAGATGTGCCTAAATCTCATTCTTATTATAAAGAGATACAAGCACTTTATGTACTCGGTATCACAACAGGCTATGCGGATCATACATTTAAACCAGAGGGTACTGTGACACGCCAAAACTTTGCTCAATTCGTCAATAGAACACTTCATGCAAATTCGAAATAAAATAGAAAGAGTGAGTTTTTTTTAATAATAAGAATAAAAGCTACAACGTTTACCCTAGCACGTTGTAGCTTTTTCTTATCATTGTTTTGAGTAATATTCCACAATACCCTTGTAGATCGATTCAGCAAATAGCTCAATATATTGATCATCTGTCAATTTAGCACGATCTTCACTATTTGTTAGGAAGCCTAGTTCAACTAAGATGGCTGGGATATTCGTATTAGCAATTACAATATATTTTGCTTCTTTGACTTTACGATCTTTCATATTTACGTTTTTAACAATTTGATTGTTTACAAATGTCGCAAGATCGATGTCTTCTTCATACATATCACCTGGTGTTTTAGCATAGTATGTTTCGGTACCTTGTGCATCAGTATTATTCTTTGCTGAGTTAACATGGATACTTACGAAGATTTCACCATAATTAGCATGTGTAAAGTCAACACGATCTTGTGGTGTAGGAAACGTATCCCCTGTCCGAGGCATCAGTACCTTTGCACCTGCAGTCTCCAGATTATCCTTGACAAGAGTACCAACCTTTAATGTAATGTTCTTTTCTAGAATACTAGTACCGTATTGAGTGCCAGGGTCCTTGCCACCATGACCTGGATCAATAATGATAACTCTATCCTTTAACGGATTACCATTTTGATTTAATAGCTTTAAATAGGATTTATGGACATACCCATTTTGACCTTTATAGGTTACCTGCGCCCAATAACCATTCACACTATTTACTTGAACATATTCACCCTTTTTCACCTTATCTACGACTGTAGAAGTAGAGTTTGCCTCTTTCCGGATATTTAAATTATCCACTGTCACTCGACCTAATATATCACCTGAAACTGATGGTGGGGTCGGATCTGGATCTGGATTTGGAGTTGGTGTGGGATCTGGAGTTGGCTTTGAATCCGGTGTAGAAGGCTTTTCTACTACAACATCTTCTGTACTATCCGCCACGATATAGCCTGGTAATCCGTTTACTACCGTTAAATAGTAGCCGCTTACAGTGTTATAAACAGGTAATTTCACTTTACTATTAATAGTTGAAATAACGTTTGATGTGGATGTTGGTTCTAGGTAAAGATTTATATTTTGTGTTGTAGTAACCTGCTTTTTAGCATTACCTAATGTTTTACCATCTACATCTAAAAACTGAGCATATGTTTTATAAATATAAGCATAGCCATCATTAGATGAAACTTTTAACCAGTCTCCTTCTATTGCATAGACTGCTAATTTAGTACCTTTATTCGCTTTCCCAACAATGTTATCTATAGATGAAGAATCCTTTGACTTGCGAATATTTAAGCCATCAGTTGTGACTTGGATAGTTCCTATAATATCTAAAGTATCAGGTACAACTACTTCTTTTTTGGGCAATTCTAAACGATACTTATCATTTTTTGCACGCGCTACAAATAACGCAAACTGTACGCGTGACACTTGGTCATTAGGATTATATTTTTTGTCGCTTCCCTTTGTAATACCATTATAATAAATAGTATTAATATATTGATTGTAGGGGTGTGTTGTTTTTACATCAACAAAAGGAGAATCAATTTTTTCATATTGACTTGTATCCAGCTTAAATGCTTTTGATAATACATAACTCATTTCATCACGAGTTAGCGGTTTATTTGGTGAAAATTGGTCCTTCGTATTTGTTGCGAAGTAACCTTGCTGTATAGCGCGTTCCACATAACCCGAAAGCTCCGTACCAACAGTTACATCGGAAAAGCTAGATTTTTTTACTGTTAGTGGTTTATTGCCTGAAGCAATCACAACCATTTTGGCAACTTGTCCCCGAGTTACCTTATTATTAGGCTTGTAATAGGTTTTCCCTTTCTCTGTATATCCTTTGATAACACCTAATTTAATTAAATAATTGATTTCTTCATAAGCCTCATGCTTGGAAGAAATATCTTCAAAATTGCTGCTAGCACTTACACTATGTATGGTAAATAAAGTTGATATCAATAAAATACATAACATAAGACTAATTTTTTTAAAATACACTCCGTATTACCTCCCTTTTATTTGCCACGTTCATTTTAAACTAAGAATTTTAAACCTCCTTTTATTAGAACGATATATCTCTAGTTTTTGTTACAGAATTTCGTAATTTTAGCAAAATTTATTTCTAATTATATAAGAAAAAACTACATTGTTCTACTTTTGAACAATGTAGTTTTTATTGTTATTGTTTTGCGTAATATTGTGAGATTCCTTTGTAGATTGAGTCAGCAAATAGCTCGACATATTGATCATCTGTCATTTTCCCGCGATCTTCACTATTTGTTAGGAAGCCTAGTTCAACGAGAATAGCTGGTATAATCGTATTGCGAATAACGTAGTATTGTTCTTCTTTAACACCACGATTTTTCATTTTTAAGTTATTAACAATTTGATTATTAACAAATGATGCTAGATCAATATCTTCTTGATGCATATCACCTGTTGTAATAGCATAATATGTTTCAGTGCCTTGTGCAGAAGTATTCGCTGCTGAGTTTACATGGATACTTACAAAGATTTCACCATAGTTTGCATTTGTAAAATCTACTCGGTCTTGTAGAGATGGATATGTGTCACTTGTACGAGTCATCAATACTTTTGCACCTGCAGCTTCAAGCTTTTGCTTCACAAGTGTGCTGACTTTTAATGTAATAGCTTTCTCAGAATTAGAACCTACTACAGTTCCTGGGTCCTTACCACCATGACCTGGATCAAGAATGATAATACGATTTTTTAAAGCATTGCCATATTGATTTAATAGCTTTAAGTATGATTTATGGACATACCCTTTTTGACCTTCATACGTAACCAGCGCCCAATAACCATTAATACTGTTCACTTGGACATACTCACCTTTAGTAAGTTTACCTAGAACCGTAGACGTAGAATTCGCTTCTTTGCGGATATTTAAATTATCTACTGTCACGCGACCAAGTAAGTCACCTGTCACTATAGGAGGAGTTGGATCTGGATCTGGCGTAGCAGGCTGCTCAACCTCAACATCCACTGTACTATTAGCAACAATATAGCCTGGTAATCCGTTTACTACCGTTAAATAATAGCCACCTGAAGTCTTATAAACTGGTAATTTCACATCACTCTTCACGGATGAAATGATTTTCGAGGAAGATGTTGGCTTAACATAGAGGTTGATACCTTGTGTTGTTGTCACCTGTTTTTGAACATTTCCTAGTGCATTTCCATCAGCATCTAAATATTGTGTATACGTTTTATAAACATAGGCAAAAGCGCCTTTATAGGTAATCTTTAACCAGTCGCCCTCTACTGCATAGACTGATAGTTTGCCACCTTTATTCACTGTACCTACAATATTAGTAGAAGATGAGGAATCTTTTGATTTACGAATATTTAATCCGTCAGTTGTACTGGCAATCAATCCGATAACTTGAGATGTATCAGGAACTGCTATACCTTTAACAGGGGGTTCTAAGCGATATTTTTCACTTTTCGCGCGTGCTACAAATAATGCAAACTGTGCGCGTGTCACTTGACTATTTGGGTTATAATTTTGACCGCTACCCTTTGTAATACCATTATAATAAATTGTATTCACGTATTGAACGTAGTCATGTGTAATACCTACATCCACAAATGGAGAATCAATATTTTCATATTCACTTGTATCCAGCTTAAACGCTTTAGTTAGGACGTAACTCATTTCATCACGAGTTAAAGGCTTGTTCGGTAAGAATTGTCCCTTTGTATTGGTTCTAAAGAAACCTAGTTGTACTGCACGTTCTACATAGCCTGAAAGCTCTGTACCAACTGTTACATCTGAAAAGTTTGATTTACTGACAACTAGTGGCTTATTACCTGAAGCAACAACAGCCATTTTGGCAACTTGTCCACGTGTTACTGTGTTATAAGGTTTGTAATACGTTTTGCCGTTTTCCGTATATCCTTTAATAACTCCTAAACTAACTAAATAATTGATCTCATCATACGCTTCATGATCTTTCGGAACATCTACAAAACCGCCGCTTGCTTGTGCGCTATGTATAGTAAACATAGAAGCTGAAATGAATAAGACGCATAATATAAGACTGATCTTTTTGAGGTACAATGTCTTATTTCCTCCCTTCCTGTTCTCGTGTTCATTTTAGCAAAGTTTCACTGACAAAACTATCATACGAATGTAATTTTCTCCTGTTTTCGGCATCACCTCCATCATTGTGACTTACTTCATAAAAAGAAGAGAGCCTGCAAGTGTGCAAACTCTCCTCAATTTATACATTATTTTAAAGAACTTCCTTGCAATGTGTCACTTTAAACGTAGCCCTTGTTTAAAGCGAAACGGAATTTAATTAATTCTGTACTTGTTTTGCGCGCTCAATAAATGTTTGAAGGTGAGAAATTTTCAACATTTCTTCATAACCGAAATTACCGTTTCCTTTACCGTCTGTAATACCGTTAGAGGCTAAAATTGAAATAAATTCATTTGCCCAATGACTAGCAGGTACATCAGTAAATGCGATTAATTCACCTTTTTGCTCTAAACCAAAAGCATGTACTAATACTTTCGCAACTTGTGCACGAGTAATTGGTGAAGAAGGATTAAATTTACCATTACTATCACCATCAAAAATACCTAACTTCGATACAGCAGCAATTGCACCAGCATGTGCATATGTTGGCTTAACATCTGTAAATTTTGTGTTTTTATCGGATGTATCCAAGTTAAGTGCTTTCGCGATTTGCTCTGCTACTTCTGCACGAGAAGCATATACAGTGAAATCGATAGCAGCTTCCTTTACTTCTTCTTTTACAGCTTCTGCTTGTTCACTATCAAATGTCGCTACACGTTTCGCACCAACGTAACGAGAATTCCAATAATATGGATCATTCACATTTGAATAACTAACGCCTTTATCAGTTTGAGAGTGGATCATTTTTCCGTCACCTATGTATATCGCTACATGTGAGATACCACTACCACTAGTGTTGAAAAATAATAGATCTCCTACTTGAAGATCATTTTTTCCTACTGCAGTCCCTTGTTGATATTGAGAGCCTGATGTACGATTTAATTTAATCCCTAAATCTGAAAAGACCTTGGATGTGAAACCAGAACAATCTAGCCCACTAGTAGTTGTGCCGCCATACGCATAAGGAATGCCTAAATATTTTGTCGCTGTATCAGTAACATCAGTTGCAGATGCTGCTTCAGCGTTATCTATTTGAGTTGTTGTAAATAACATGAAAGATGCAAAAATCGGTAATAACCATTTCTTTTTCATAGTTTCGGTATACCCCTCTCAGAACTTTTTTGCCTATACATAGACTATCATAAAAGGTGCTATTTTAATTTTTCAATTGTGTAACGGTTTTTAAATACAAAAAAACGCTGATATACCAACGTTCGCTGGTTTATCAACGCTAAAATATGGGTATTAAATAATGGGTATTTCGGGGTTTTGTAACATTCCTGTAATATTAGCGACATTTTGTCATAATAGATTGTCATATTGAATCAATAAGACTAGTAGAAATACATTTTAATCATGAAGTTTTTACCATGAAATTATTTACGATTTTTTCCTTACCTCCTCCAACATCTTCTCTCCGCTGCTAACCCCTTCACATGAATTATTGACTAGAAAACAATTGCACCCAATAGTAATTTCCTTTACCGTCTATAGCAATAGCAACCCCTGTATTTGTGTAATTTTCCCGCAAAATATTGTCACGGTGTGCTGGTGAAGCCATCCATGCTTTCACAGCTGCTTCGGGTGTTGGAATATTTCTTCCTATATTTTCTCCTAAGCTTGTATAAGGATAATCGAATAGGGTCGCTAAATCCCAGGGCATTCCATAGTAGGGTGATTCATGCTCAAAATAATGACGATTTACCATATCTTGTGCCTTTATAACTGCTACCTGTGTTAATGCTGCATCAAAGTTAAGAGGTTGTAGTTTTTTCTTTTGTCGTTCATTGTTGATTAATTGGATTACATCATTAGACATGGACGATGAATAATTTTTTGTCGACATATAGGACTTTGATAAATAATCATAAGCTACCTCATAATTTGTTATTTTTGTTGAAAAGTCTAGGCTACGCTCTACTAATGAGGCAAATTGGGCACGCGTTACTAACTGATTCGGACCAAATTGCTGTGCATTAATACCTTTAATTACACCCACATCTGCAAGTGATTCAATAAAATCCTTCGCCCAGTGACCCTCAGCAATATCTTGAAATTTACTAGTATTTTGGGAATCAACTTCGATCTTATAGGCTAGCGTTAACATTTTAGTAATATGCATTCGCTTTAAAGGAGCCTCGGGATAGAAATAATCACCATTTTGTAAAATACCTCGTTCAACTAAGGCACAAATTTCTTTGTAATATGGGTGGTTAGTCGATAAATCTGTAAAATTAGGTGAGTATGTTGAGTCGAATTTCAATTGCATGGAACGTGCTATTGCTGCAGCGGCCTCTGCTCTTGTAATTGGCTGCTCTGGTCTAAAAAAACCATTTTGATCATTTGTCATATAATGCTTGTCAAGCATATGGGCTATGGAGCTGCTAGCCCAATGTGATTGTGAAACATCCTTTGCAATAGCTGCTGCTAATACTTCTTCAGAAGCGATCGTTAGAGGCACAGCGTATGATGTTGCTAACAAGGTAAGAGAAATGCCAACAACACTTGATATTTTTTTGAACATAGCTACCGCCTCCTTTATTCATGTATGTAAAACGGTGTTACCATTATGTACTTAATCATTTTTACCCCTTTCAACTATATACAAACATACCATTATTACCAATTTTTCCTAATCGATTTTTAAAAAACACTCTATTGGCGGATTGCCTAAGAGTGAGTCTTTATGTTTATTCAACACCAATCACATAAAAGGAGTTGTCATTTTTTTCTAGCACTCGATATAGGAATAGGACCATTTGTCCCCGACGAACATCTGTATAAGGTGAAAATGTAGTCGAACTAGTACCTTGTGTAATCCCATAATCTAATAACGTTTGAATATACTGATTGGTTTCATTATCTTTTGTAAAATCTGAAAAAGATGCCGATAATGTTGTGGATTTTTGTAATTCAAAGCCAAGTGTTAAAACTTTCGCCATTTGACTGCGTTTAATATATTGATCTGGATGATAATTTGTCCCATTTTGAATAATGCCCTTTGCGGCTAGTGCTGCAATTGGACCATAATATGGATGAGAGGTTGGAACATCAATAAAGCCGGGATTTTCCACTTCCTTTGTCTCCAAATTTAAAGCTTTTGCTAAAAAAGAAGCTGCTTCCCCGCGCGTTAAATTTTGATAGGGGCTAAACATAGTATCTGTTGTTCCAAATACAATACCCTTACTATATAATTCTTGGACTGCCTTATATAATTCTGCCTCACTACCACCATTTTTAATATCAGTAAATGGCATAGATGCTGCTTCTGTTGGGATCGCCATAGCAAACGGAGCTACTATTATTGCTGCAGACAAACAGCTTGCCTGAAATAATTTTTTTGACAAAATAAATTCTTCCTTTCCTGCTCGAATAGATGACTTGAGAGGATTTACATATTTTCATGAACTGCCAGCTTAAATCAATTACCCCCAGCGTAATTGCGTCTAGATTTTTCGAGCTCACTTGAAAAGCTCATCTTTAAATCCTTGACATCCGCCGGGGGCTGTATCTTGATTCAGCGAGCGTTTGTAAGCCCAACTAAATAGGAAAATAACTGCATTCATCAATATTCTACTAATCCAAGTTAAAGAAAGAGGAACACCTGCCCTCTCTCCTTACTCTAATCCTAATGCTCTTAAATGATCCTGCAAAATACGGAAATTATACACCAAATCCTGTTGTTCTAGACTGAGTGAACTGTATGACTTTTGTGCAGCAAGTACTTTCTTTTCAAACTGTTTATTATCTGGATCTATTTCGCCAATCGCATTCACTACTTTTAATACCGCCGCTACATCTTTCTCAGCTTTCTTTAAAGTATCGTAGTTGATAACTTGCCCTCTCACTTTTGAATCTAATGTTTTATATGCCGCAACAGCATTTGCTACATCCTCTATATAGGTGCTAGAAGTTGGGTGCAGACCACCTATTATTTCAACTACCTTCTTTACATCAGTCAGATTTTTTTCAGCCTCAAGCAGGATATTATAATTGGACACTCTTTGTTTATCAATCGTGTTCAAGCTATCATAATCTTTTCTTACAGATTCAACCTTCCCAAAATACAGTGGATCACTTGGCTTTAAGTCTGCAATACTTTGATATACTTTAATAACATTGTCTAATGATAGAAGAAGCTGTTGATTGTATACATATCTTCGCTGCGTTGCATTAAGATTGTCATAGGCTTTTAAAATCTTTTGATATTGGCTATCCATATTTTTAGACGTCATCAGCTTTTCAATCTCATTGACAACGTTAATAACAGGCTTAATCAACTTTTCTTGCTCTTGCAATGTTTTATAGTTTTCAACAGCCATTTGTTGATCTTTCGGTAACGCATTATAAGCAGCTCGTATTTCTTCAATACGTTTAACATATTGGCTAGCTTCTACAGAAGGTAATTCCTCAATCATACGCTGTACATTGCCTGCACCTAAAATACTTGTTTCAGCCGCTTGTAAAAGGTGGTAGTTCGCAACATACTGCTGCATCTCCTGACTTAATCCATCATACAATGCACGTGCCTGCGCTGTATCTGTGTGGAATGTTTTACTAGATGCCTTTAACTTACCTATTAGTTCGATTACTTTAGCTGTTGGCTCATAGCCCTGTAAAATGGCAATATTCTTGACGTATGCCTTTTGCTCTTTTGTTAGCTTATCATAAGCCTTTCTCGCAGAATTTACTTGACTAACAAATTTACTTGAACCAGGTTCTAATACATCGATTTGTACCATGGTATTTAAAATAGGTTTTACTTGTTTCTCACGATCTGTTAATACTTTTACATTGGACACAAGCTTTTTCTGACCTGATGGTAGCTTGTCGTAAGCAACACGAGCATTCATTAGCTTTGTTAAAAACTCCTCATCGTCTGGTACAGCCGCTTCTATTAAAGCAATCACTGTATGTGCAGATTTTAGCTCAGTTTCAGCTGTGACAAGTTTTTCGTAATTGATAACAGCACTTTGTTTTTCTGGCGATAAGGCATCATAATTTTTACGTGCTGTATCTAAATCATTTAAAAACGTTTTGCTAGTTGGTTTTAATGTTTCAATTAAGCCTATTAATGTTGCTACATCCTCCACTGCTGCTAGCTGGTCATAATTTGTGACACGTTTTTGCGAGGCAGGGTCTAAAGCATTGTAAGCTTTTCGTGCTGCTAATACCTTTTTAGAGTAATCCTTACTTGATGGATTTAACGCTGTAATGAGATTAATGACTTTTACGACACTAGCATTATTTTTCTCATAAGCAGTTAGCGTTTTATATTGTGCAACTAATTTTTTTGCATTTTTATCCATAGTTTTATATTCAGCTGTCAATGCTGCCACTTTTGCTACAAATGTAGTATCAGGCTCATTAGCTAATGCATTCACACGATCATCAAAGCTTTTAGCAGTTGTCATATAGCCCTTTGCTGTTTGTAAATCTTGATAGTTCGTGACTAGTTGTTTCGCTACATCTGAAAGCGCTGCATAATCATTTAATAGCAAATCAACTGTTTCATTGTAAGTTTTTTGTGAAGTACTTAAGGCCATGATTCGCGTAATGATGCCCATTGCCTCTACTTGATCTTTCAATGTTTTATAGTTTTTCACATAGCTCTTATTTGTTGCATCTAGCTTTAAATAAGCTGTATTGGCTGCTTTCGCTTTTTTCGTATAATCCTTTGCAGCAGGATCTAGCTTTTCAACAAGTGTAATAACATTTAAAACAGCTTTTTGTGATTTTTCTAAATCGGTTAATATTTTAATATTTGTGACACGTTTTTTTGCATCTGTAGAAAGAGCATCATATTGTTTTCGTGCTTCCTGCATATCTTGAATCAGATTTTGTGAGCTAGTTAAAGCTGAAATTTTACTTACAACATCTGCCAATGCAGCATTTTCATTAGAAAGTAAAGTTAATTTTTCGCTTAGCTTTGTCTTAATAGTATTTAATGCAGCTTCTTGTGCATGACCAGTCGGATCTAAAGCATTTACCTTCGTTTGGTATGCCATAATTTGCTGGCTATAATCTGGCGATGTAGTCTTTAATGCATTGACCTTATTCATTAAATCAGCATATGGAAAATAAGTAGCTAATTGAGCCTTATTTTGCACAATCGCCTGCTCTGTAGTACTAAGTTTATCAAAAGCCGACTGTGCTAATAGTGTTTTACTCTCAAACGTAGAGAGGTTTGGATCAATAGCAGCAATTAATTTATCTACATCTGTCGAAGCACTATATTTCTTTTCCCAGTCTATTAATGTTGACAAGTTATTGACAATTTTTTTGACATTTGCAGCATTTACAGTAGAAGGTGGTGTATTGTATGCCTCTCGTGCATCCTTAATTTTTGTAAACTGTTCTGCTGCACCTGCATTTTCGATGCCTTGAATAAGAGCTTCAATTTTTGTAGCTTCAACAATTTCCTCCTGAGCAGCAGTTAAATTTGCAGCATTTTTGACAAATGCTTTTTTATCTAAACCGTTGTAGGAAAGTGTTAGATTATTAACTATTGTGCGATAATCTGCACTATTAGAAACTACTAGCGTATTAATTTGCTTTGAAACATCTGCCGCAGCTTTATAAGGTGAAAATGCATTATAGTTAGTAATATAATTTTGAGCTTCTTTCGTTAATTTACCGTAGGCTGTTTCAATGGCAGAAACTGCGCTAATAAAAGTAGTTGCCTTATCAAAGCTTGCTGCATCCTTACCTATTAATTGAGTAATACTCTCCTCCACTTTTAAAGCAGCATCAATATTTTGCTTTGTATCCGTGTAGGTTTTATAAGGAGCAATTGTTTCATCTTTAGGAATATAAGCTATAACTATTTTTTTATGATCTGCTGATAAAGCATTATAGGCTGTTGTAATTGCAGACACAGTATCCTTAACGATTGTAAAGTCAGGGTCAGATTTTGAAAGCTCTAATTTAAAATCATCCAAGAGGTCAATAGTAGGCTGTACAGTAGCCACAGCATTTACCATTGTAGTCAGCTTATCTAAATCAGCACCATTTGTTTTAAAGTAATTTTTTTGTCCTGCTTCATCATAGCCATATTGAACTGCAAGCCCTAGCATTGATGAAATTGCTGTTTGTGGTGCAGTATTCACAGCCTCTTTAAAGGTCTTTTGCACATTTGCATAAGAGCCAGCTTTGGCTTCATTCATAAATTCTTTATATTGGTCTTCTGTTGCTTCAGCATCTCTAATTAGAGAACTACTTGTATAAGTTAATTTATTAATACTTTCGCCAAGGCTTTTAATTTCCGTTAACAAGGTTTTCTGCGCTCGTACGTAAGCTACCTTTGCCTTAATAAATTGAATCTCATCCACAGTAAATCCTGCTGCACTTAAACCACTAAAGCGGCTTTCTGCAATCGTTATATCATCGAGTGAGGATTTATCAGTTAAATTTTTATACATCGTTTGCAGCTGTTCTTTTGTCTCTACTGCTACGGCATTCACATACGCAATTTGCTCCGTTTTTTGATGTGGCTGTATTTCTTGAGCATTGGCAAGCGCTGCTGGTGTTAATAATAAACTTGTCAACACACCAACTTTTATAGGTTTCTTCAAAATGCCCACCCTTTCTTTTTACATTATATAGGAAAATGGATATGTATTTATGGCTTCAAATCGTCTATCTTTAGTATCGGTACTTCTCGTTCAATTTCAAGCTATTCTCTCAAAGTCTCTTATACCCTTTACGAATGTATTGTTAATTGCTATTTTTAGATTGAATAGGCTTTTTATAGGAAGTTATTGCTAGGATACTATATAATTGAAGTATGTGCATTGATCCTGCACAAGTTTTGGCAAACCAGTGAAATTACTAGAAAAAAATGCTTTTGACGATTCATTTTAAAGATACTCAAAAAAATTCGATTGAAATTTCCCTTTATCGAGAAAATTTCTTTTAAAAGTCAGCATTTATCCTATGTTATCTACCAGTAATTAGGTGTATACTACATCTCTACTATTCAATTTACTAGAAAGGGAGCTCTATATGTTTTATCACTATAAGTTTTGGCACAGCTTAACGCATCCCAATAACTTTACACAAGCCGTCGAAGGAGGAGAAATAAGAGGCTATAAAAAACGATCCTTCACTGTTTTTATACTCTTCATGCTACTATTCATCGTTCGTGAATTTTGGGGCATGGGTACTGAAAGCTTAACAACATTATTTGCAATGAATCATCAGGATGAATACTATACAGCTCGTTTACTTTCAATGATAGGGGCTATTGCCTGGGGAATCATTTATTATGCCTTCCATTATTATGGTGTTACATATTTGTTGCATCTGTTAACTGACATACCATATAAATGGATACAAAAAGTACAGCTTTATGTCATGGTATTGTTATTAATTGAAAAAACAATATTATTTGCTGTGTTCTATTTAGCAGGCTATACAACAACCTTCTCCTTCCTATCACTTGCACCGCTTGTTCAGCAAGTCTTGGAGACAGATGTGGTACTATTTGTTATTAATCAATTAACTATAGCAACTCTATTCACAATAATTGTGCAATATACCTTTCTTTCTAAATGGGAGGAAGAATCTGATCGTAAGGTTTTGCTAGCAAAAATAATTATTCTTCATGTGCTAATGGCAGTGTTTGTTGGAATGATTAGTGTACTACCTTTACAAGAATGGATTACAAGGGGGTTAGGATGATGCGCTTTATTAAATCCAGACCTTGGACAAGTTTGAGTATGATTGTGCTAGCGATACTAATTGGCGTAAATGCTTATTTTGTATTTAAAGATGACAGTAAGGTTGCTCGCTCCTATTTTATCGATGAATTCCAAAGAGCTACCATTGGTGATCGTGTAGAAACAATTAAAAAAGATGCAATAGTTGCTCCAGCACAAACATATACCATCTCAGCAGATGCAAAAAGTCTTTCTGCAATTGATGTAAAACGTGGCCAGGAAGTTCGTGTCAGCGATATATTAGCTACCTATAAAACAGAAGAAGTAGACGATGAATTAACAAAGCTTGAAGCTGAACGCGATGCTTATGATACGGAATTAAGTGATTTAGAGTCAGCTTTAGCACAGATAGAATCGGAATATGGTGAGCAAAGTGATCCTAAAAGCTCTATCGATACAGATCAAATTAGTAATAAGTTAAATGTCACGGTTAAATTAGAATTAGGTCAGCAAAGTTCTCCTTCCTCTGCAGTGGCGATTTTAAACCGCCATATTGCAGAGGCAACTAGACAAGTAGCATTAATGGATGCACAAATAGCCCAAATTCAGGCACGTCAAGGCGTTATCAGCCCAGTTGACGGTGTTATCTCAAACATAATAGAAGAAGCTGGCGCAGTCACATTTGAAATTTATTCATTAGAAAAATCTATGCTTTCCTATTTATCTGAGGATGAATGGCAAAAGGTAAAAGATGGACAAACCGTTAATTTTGACTTGCAGCATTATAAGGATGATTTATCTGGCATTGTACTTCAAAAACAACTGATAGCGACTAATAATGAATCGCATTGGGCAAATGAATTAGCTAAATCAGTAAAGCTGCCACAGCCTTCAAACTATGAGGTCATATTGCAGCAGGACAATGTTCTAGACAACATTCCATTCTCTACAGTTGGTCAGGCTTCAATTATCGTGAATGAAGCCTTCGATGCTTATAAAATTAATTCTACATGGGTAAAGTCCACAAAGAAGGGCCAACAGAGTGTTTATATTATTGGTGAAGATGGGAAAATTCGTCTGGAGGATATAGACGTTGCCTTCAAAACCGCAGATGCTACAATGTTTACTGGCTATATGGAAGCTGGGACACCGATGATTGATAATGAAAAACGCAATATCTTAGCTCGTACCTTCCGTTCCATGCCAGTAAAAAGGATTGAATGGCAACAATTTAAAGAAATAAGTTGGAAAGAATATGTAAAATATATTGTCTTTTAATATATTAAAAACCTCCCTGTATTTTGCCGAGGGCACTGAAAAACTAAAAAAATTCACTTTTTTATATTAGAATTTTGTCTTTTGTTGGATTTGAAAACTTAAAA
>NZ_JBXAPF010000046.1:0-36908 GCF_058803665.1 Lysinibacillus sp. GW821-FHT14F06 | reverse complement strand
GGAACGGAAATCACCTTCATTTGACTTAGTAGTATTCACAAAGATTCCCTTGACCATTTAGTTTTTCAACACTATGAAATGTCGATTCCTTAGAGTACAGGAATTCGACTTTTTTAGGTTGAAATTCTCTTAGCATACACAAATTCCAGAATGTTGACGGTTATTCCTATTTAGAAAAATAAAAAAGAAAAAAGGGTGGTATAGTGCAATTTAAATTATCTTCCAAAGGGACTTGATTAGCACTAATAATTAGCCAATATGGATTGCATCATTACTACATTTTTGGACATTTATATTCAATCCAAAGGCTGATAGACTTACAGAATACTAGATTAGGAGTGATAACAATGATTGATGTACGCTACAAAATAAGAGAAGTATTAGATATGAGCAAGATCGATGCATTTTTGCAGCATGCTCGTATTGGGCATCTTGGAATGGTTGATGGTCAACAACCTTATGTAGTTCCACTGAATTTTATTTGGTCAAATGGAAATATTTATTTTCATGGTGCTGGTGGTGGGCGACGAAATAAAGTGGTTCAAGAGAATTCAGAGGTCTGTTTTACTGTATGTGAGGAATATGGAACAATCACTAATCCTGTACCAGCCAAAACAGATACTGCTTATATGAGTGTCATGATTTTTGGGGAAGCAAAGCCTGTTGTCAATTTAGATGAAGCTACATATATGCTGCAAGAGATGATTGATAAATATGTGCCTGGTTACTATAAACGCCCATTATCCAAACAACATGTAGAGAAATACCAATCAGCAGTATTCGGTGGTTCTGTACAAGTCTACAGAATTGATCCACAACATATAAGCGCAAAAGAAAATCCAATTGAGGAAGGAAAAATGCACCAAACAGAATAAACAATGTTTCCATCAAAATGGCTATAAGTAAGCATGAAAAAAATAATAATTCAAATAGAAAGGATTTTGCATATGAGATATTTGGAGCAGCAAGACAGGGCGATAAGTAATGCCATCCAGCAAGAGCTTTCACGACAACGTGATAACATCGAGTTGATTGCCTCAGAGAATTTTGTAAGTCAGGCAGTTATGGAGGCTTCTGGTACAATACTTACCAATAAGTACGCAGAGGGGTATCCAGGACGTAGATTTTATGGGGGCTGTGAACACGTAGATATTGTTGAAGAGCGTGCTATTCAGCGTGTTAAAGAACTGTTTGGTGCTGAACATGCGAATGTACAGCCGCACTCTGGAGCACAGGCCAATATGGCAGTCTATTTTGCTTCTGTCAAATCAGGAGATACAATCTTAGGCATGAATTTATCGCATGGAGGGCATCTAACACATGGCAGTCCTGTGAATTTTTCAGGGAAATTCTATAATTTTGTCCCGTATGGTGTAGATAAAGAGACAGGGCGAATTGATTTTGATCATGTCCGAAAACTAGCTCATCAGCATAGACCACGTATGATTGTCGCTGGTGCCAGTGCCTACCCTAGAATGATCGACTTTGAGTTATTCGCTCAAATTGCGAACGAGGTTGGAGCCCTATTCTTTGTAGATATGGCACATATTGCAGGGATTGTTGCAGCTGGTCTGCATCCTAACCCTTTACCACATGCTCATTTTGTGACCACGACAACCCATAAAACGTTACGTGGACCAAGAGGGGGTATTGTTATGTGCCGTAAATCATGGGCACAAGCAATAGATAAAGCGATTTTCCCTGGATTACAGGGCGGTCCTCTTATGCATATCGTCGCCGCAAAAGCAGTTGCGCTGGGAGAGGCACTAAATCCAGATTTTAAGAGATATATCGAGAAGGTACTGGAAAATGCCAAAGTATTAGCTGAAACATTTATGAGTGAGGGATTAACTGTTGTCTCAGGAGGAACAGATAATCATATTATCTTACTGGATTTGCGTACAATTGGGCTTACTGGTAAAGAAGCTGAAGCAATACTCGACGAAGTGGGCATTACAGCAAATAAAAATACCATCCCTCATGATACAGCCAATCCATTAGTAACCAGTGGTATTCGATTTGGTACTCCTGCCATTACAACTAGGGGATTGGGGCCAAAGGAAATGAAAGAAATTGCTCAATTAATTGCACTTGCCCTGAAAAATCCTAAGGACGCAGCAGTTAAAAATCAAGTATTAGATAATGTGAGAGAAATAACATCTCAATTTCCTTTATATGAAGGACTTCATAAATAAAATAGGTTGAGGAATTATAAATGGATATTTCAAATATGCAAAAGTATGTAAGACAATTTAGTGAAGAAAAAGGATTTACGGTCAATACAATTCAAACTAGAATGCTATATTTAGTTACTGAGATTGGAGAGTTAGCTCAGGAAATTTTAAGTATTTCCTTTCATCCAACAGAAGAGAAGATCAAACTAACAAAAGAAAATATTGGTTTGGAGATGTATGACGTAATTTTCAATGTAGTCGATCTCGCCAATCAATTAGATATTGATTTAGAGGATGCATTTCAAAAAAAGATGGAGATCAATAAGTACAGAACTTGGTATAAATAATGCCATACAATCTAAAAGCCACTACCCCTAATCGCACTAGAGGTAGCGGCTATTTTTGATTAGAAACTAAGAGCCGTTTATTAAGGATTTATGGATTGTCAGAAAATATATTTATGGATGTTTTTATACAATCCATAATAAGGTATGCTTAGTGCATTCATTACAAAATAAAAAAAGGAGGAAACAATATGGTTCATTTAGTTGAAGAAAATCTTACAACTGTGAGGAAGCAGATGGAATTAGCTTGCCAAGCTGTAGGTCGTCAGAAAGAAGAGGTCAAATTGTTACTGGCAACAAAAACGGTTCCTCTTGAAAAATTAAATATTGCTATGGAGGCAGGGGAAATGTTGTTTGGTGAGAATAAGGCTCAAGAACTTCGAGACAAATTTCCGCTTATGGAACAACATAACCAAGTAGAATGGCATTTTATCGGGCATTTGCAAACGAATAAAGTCAAATATGTGGTGAAGTATGTGACGCTAATTCATTCTGTAGATCGTTTGAAATTGGGACAGGCATTACATAACCAGCTTGTGAAAGAGAATAAAACGATGGATATTTTAGTACAGGTGAATACATCCCGTGAAACAAGTAAATTTGGTATATCACCAGAATTAGCATTAGAGCTAGTTGAGCAATTATCCCAATTCGAAACATTGAATATAAAGGGGCTAATGACGATTGGAAAATTGAATGCCACCAATAATGAAACTAGGCATTGCTTCCAATTATTAAAGCAACTGCAAACTCAAATTCGTGCAAAAGAAATACCACGTGTAGAGATGGATATTTTATCGATGGGCATGTCTGGAGATTTCACTGTTGCCATTGAGGAGGGCGCTACGATTATAAGAGTGGGGACGAAAGTGTTTGGGCAGCGCTATTTGCCAGATGAATACTATTGGAATGAAAATAAGTTACATGATGATTAGGAGAGGAGGAAAAGTCTATGAACGTAACACAAAATTCATGGCGTGTTCATGATTTGCTATCACCCGCAATAGCTGCTTTTATATCTGTCATTGTCAACTACGGAGGTACTTTTATCCTTGTATTTCAGGCTGCAAAGGTTGCTGGTCTTAGTCCAGAAATGACTGCATCTTGGATATGGTCAATTTCTATCGGGGTTGGGATAACGGGCATATGGTTAAGTTATCGCTACCGTGAACCCATTATTACAGCTTGGTCAACACCTGGTGTGGCATTTCTTGTTTCAGCATTAGCACTTACACCCTATCCAGAAGCGATAGGTGCTTATATGATTTCCGCTATAGGATTTATTATTTTAGGTTTAACGGGAATGTTTGAACGTTTTGTCCAGCTTATTCCGCCAGGTATTGCCTCTGGACTTCTAGCCGGAATATTATTACAGTTTGGTATTTCAGCCTTTGGAGGAGCAAAAGTTGATCCTTTGCTTGTTGTTATTCTTTTTACTACGTATATAATTTTAAGACGATTTACATCTAGATATGCAATCGTGGGTATTTTGCTTACTGGATTAATCTATTTGATAAGCATGGGACAGGTGGATTTTAGTAATATCAAATTAGCCCTTGCAGCTCCAGTATTTGTTGCGCCAGAATTTTCCCTTCATGCCTTATTGGGTGTTGCTTTGCCTCTTTTTATTATTACATTGACTGGTCAATATATGCCAGGGATGCTAGTATTGCGAAATGATGGGTTTAAAACGAGCGCAAATCCAATTTTGATAATAACAGGTTTAGGCTCACTCCTAACAGCACCATTTGGATCTCACGCTTTTAATATAGCAGCTATTACTGCTGCAATTTGTACAGGAAAAGACGCTCACGAAGATTCAGGAAAACGATATATAGCTGGCATCATCTGTGGTATTTTTTATATTATTGTTGGGATTTTTGGCGTCACGTTGGCAGCTTTATTTTTAATTCTCCCTGCCACATTCATTGCTACATTAGCGGGCTTAGCATTGCTTGGTACAATAGGAAGCAGCCTTGCTAATGCTTTGATCAAACCCGAAGGACGCGAAACTGCCCTAATTACATTTTTGGCTACAGCCGCAAATGTCACATTACTTGGAGTAGGAGGTGCGTTCTGGGGACTTGTAGCAGGTTTGGGGGCTCATTTATTGATAAATGGTCAGCTACTAAGGAAGCAACAAAATATGAATAGTATGCAACAAACTAAATAAGAGACTTAACATAGGCAGCCATCTAAAATAAGGTAAGATGACTGCCTTTATTTTTGGTTGGGGCATTAACAAGTATTATAATAATATCTTTGCCAAACGATCAATCCCTTCTTCAATCGCTGCCTCATCTATTTTAGCAAACCCTAATACCCATCCTTTTCGATTACTTTCTAAGCAATATTTGCTAAGCGGATAAACACGGACGCCTTGTTTCAGCGCTAGATTCGTCAGTTCCTCTTCCTCAAATGATTCCTCAGCTTCGAGAAGCATATGAAGGCCCGTCTCAATCCCGCTTAATTTAAAGTGTTTACCTAGACCTGTAGCCATAATGGCCTTTGTCATAGCCTCGTGTCTTCGGCGATAGACATTTCTAACTCTTCTCATATGACGCATAAAATGACCGTGTTCAATAAAATGGGAAAGTGTTAGTTGCTCCATAATTGGAAGATGGCGGTAAGTTAATGCTTGTACCTGCGCAAGCTGGCGAATAGCGTCTTTTGGACCAATAACCGCTGAAATTCGTATACCAGGAGCCACCATTTTGGAAAAACTCATCATATACAATGTATGTTGAGGCTGCTGGCTAAATAAAGTAGGAAGTGGGCCACCACGATACCTAAATTCGCCATCATAATCATCTTCTACAATCCAAAATTGACTTTGAGCAGCCATTTGCAATAATTGCTGCCTGCGAGGTTCTGACAAAATAACGCCGACCGCACACTGATGGGAAGGGGTAACAAAAGTAAGCTTTGATTGCGGATGGATGTGATCAACCTGTAAACCGTACTCATCAACAGGAACAGGAACAACATTCATACGTCGAAATTTCATTGTCATCCATGCTGCCGGAAATCCAGGATCTTCAACAGAAACTGTTTCACCTTCATGTAAAAGTGCCTGAGCAATTAAATCGATACTATGCTGTGCTCCTGAAGTTAAGATAATTTGATCGATATCTACATGAACTCCTCTTTCGAATGTCAAATATCGTTGAATCTGTTCACGCAGGGGTGTAAAACCATATGGATTGCCGTATCCCCAAGTGTCCAAATCTGCAACGGCTGATGCCTGTAAAAAAGATTGTCTCCAAATTTTTCGAAAATGCTCATCTAAATATGGCTCATGGGGGCAAAAATCAATTTCAACATGCTGCTGTTCTGAACCTCTAAACCAATTGTTCAAGTGATCTACAGCTGTGCTTATGTAAGGTAATTCTGGTGTTGGGGGGCCTTGGTGCATATATTCTTCCTGTGCGCCTGCTTTATAGCCCCATTCACTTACTCTTGTTCCACCACGCCAGTTTGTAACAGTATATCCACGGCTGAATAACTCTTCATATACAATTTGGATGGTGGAGCGCGAAACACCAACTAATAAGGCGAGCTCTCGAGTTGGGGGAAGCAGCTCACCTGGTGGCCATTTTCCTGTTGTAATATTATGAATGGCTTGGTCCAGCAATTGCTGCCATATAGGACTCTTATCCTCTCGATTAACTTTTAGCATTTCATTCACTTCCAATCTATAAATTAATATTCTTTATATGGACTGTTGTATAGTATGGAAAAGTTGAGTTAAATACATTCCATAATTTGAATGCTATCATAAATTTATGTTGCTTTGCAATGAAGCTGAAAGTAACTTTTCTATTTCATATGTGTTGATTAACCAAATTCATCCCGCATTTACTTGATACAGTTCCTGATGAAATACGAGTATCTCTTTAAGACCGATGCACCACTCAACAGGCAGGCTGGCACAAAGAAGCTTACCAAGAAAAAAAGACAAAGTACCGAATAAAAAGGTTGAGAAATTATTTTCTCAACCTTTTTATTCGGTGTTTTTTTATTTTCACTCAATATTTTCTACATTTAAACACTTAGTTTCACAGTAATAGCCTTTGCCGCCAACATAAACTTTTTCTATTTTATTCTTGCTATTGGTTGCTAATTTAACTAATATTTCGGAAGGCGAGTGTAAAGAATAACCTTGTTCAAATACATAGACTTCTTTTTGCAAGTAGTGCTGTTCATAAAGGTAGCAAGCTAATGCACCGTTTGAAGTTCCAGTCGCTGCTTCTTCATTGATGTCGTATAGTGGAGCAAAATTTCTGCATATAATTCGATTGTCATTAAACGTATATAGATGCATCCCGACAACATTATAATACTTGCTGATTTCTTTAATTTTTTCAAAATTAGGTTGCAGTGCATGTAATCGTGTTTCGCTTTTTATAGGAATTAAAATATCTTTTAAGCCCGTGGAGACAATTTGAATTGGGTATTTATTGTCTATAGCTTTAATGTCAAAACAGTCGATGAACTCGTTTGGAGATACAACATCATAGAATATCGGTTTGTTTTGTTCCATGAATATGATGTCATCGTTTATGGTAATAGTAAGAACACCGCTGTTCGTTTCAATCGTATAGTGATTCCTGAAAAGTTTATTTAAATGCATCAGTATCGCGAAAGAGCCAATTGTGGCATGACCACATAAATCAACTTCTTCTTTTGGTGTAAAATACTCAAATTTATAATCAGCAATTTCAGATTCTGATATAAATGCGGTTTCCGCATAGCCCAGTTGTTTGGCTATTGCCATTTTTTGAGTAGTGGTCAATGTATTCTCAATAAATACCACTCCTGCTTTATTTCCGCCTTTATGATCCTTGCTAAATGCACTTGCAACATAAACGGATATTTTCATAAGACACCTTCTTTCCTCACTTATAGTAAATTGTAGCATAGAAAGCACTACGTATAAATGTTGTTGGATAAATTTGCTATAAAGCAAGAGACACACTATTTTTTAGCATCTGAACACTCCAAAAATAGTTTGTCTACAGTCTGAATACCAGCCTTTTCGCGCGATTGTTAAGTAACACAGGTAGAAAAAGATCAAACTTTTTTATAAAACCAAAACTTAAATCTATTGGATAAAAACAAACTTTATTTCAAAATGGATTGTTTTTATTTATCATAAAATGCAGTTTATGAGACATTTTTGTCCAAACTTTATTTTAAAGTTACATCGGGCGCGATTGTTCGTGCGACACGTTGGTAAAAAACTGGTTAATCAACAGACGTGTATCTATTTCTATGTTCATTGATAGCTAATCCACGCATCCATAACTAGAGTCCTTTGAAATTGTGTGTTACTATAAAATACAATAATTTAATCATCTGTTTGGTAATATATTGAAAAATGTTGCGAATAGCTCATCATTAAGTATTGATATTATAAAAAATAGCGATTTTACAGGCAGAAAATGAGTGAAGTATATGTCTTATGAAAACAAAATTCTACAAATGAAAAAAATGCTGGGTAAAAAAACTACGACAACAGTCAAACAAGAGAAGCCTGCCATGTATCAAAAGCCCGAAATCCCTAGCTATACAGAGCGATGGGAAAGAGCTGGGTTGACTGTTGTAGAAAATGATTTTGGTATTGTTTTTAAACGGCAGGTGCATTATCCATTTCATTATCAACATGGTCATTATAAGTTGCAGTCATTTTTCGAGGCACTAGCCAAATGGCAAGAGGCAAATTTTGAGCATCCCTATGCACTAGATATCGATGAACAGGTATTATTTTTTGATACGGAGACGACAGGCTTAAAGGGAGTAGGTACACAAATTTTTCTTCTTGGTTTTTTAGAGGTTTCAGATGGAAGCTTTATTTTAACGCAATATCTACTTGCAGATCCAGCACACGAAGCAGCATTACTTTTTGAGTCTAAGCTTTGGCAAAAAACAGCAACAGTCATTACCTACAATGGTAAAAGCTTTGACTGGCCACAGCTTGAAACACGTTGGACGCTCCACCAAAAAGAACTACCTAAATTACGTTCACAACGACAAATCGATTTGCTGCATAGTTCAAAGCGTTTATGGAAAAATGATATGGAACGGATGAAGTTAAAATCGGTGGAGGAGGAGAAGCTTGGCTTTTCACGCATAGCTGATATTCCGGGTTATCTAGCACCTATTATTTATTTAGATGCTATTAAAAGTGGTATGCCCGATGCACTAATGAAGGTATTGCTTCATAATGAGTGGGATTTACTTTCACTAATTACACTCTATTCTCACTCTATAAACTTGTTGTTTGAGGAGTCGAATGAGGAATCTGCCAATACCATCACCAATATTGGGAAATGGTATGCAGATTTAAAGGAGAGCACTCAAAGTGTGAGGATATTAGAAAAGGTAACAACGCAATTTGATGCACTTGAGGCAGGTCATGCTCAATATTATTTGGCCCTACAGCATAAAAGAAATAAAAAGTTTAACGAGGCTATTGATGCCTTTGTGGCTTCTCTTCATTTCATTGATTCACGAAAAAAGTTGCATGCTTTAGAACAGCTAGCCATAATCTATGAGCATCAGCTAAAAGATTACGTACAGGCCCTTTATTATACGCAAGAAGGCATACAATTAATAAAAAAGGATGAGCATTGGAGAGTAGAACAAAAACAAAAATGGGAAATTTCTTGGGAAAAGAGATTATACAGATTAGGAAATAAGAAATAATTTCCCGGGTAAGCGCATATAACGACAAGTTTAGCCTTACATTTGGTGTTTTCAGACGATATAATGTGGTGAAGTATGCTATAATGATTTCGTGTATGTAGTGTGAGGAAGGGCGATGTGAATGGACATTAAATTAACGTCAAAAATGATCCTTGAAAAGGAATTTAAGAAAAATTTTAAAGGCTATAATGTAGAAGAAGTCGATTCATTTCTTGATGAAATTATTCAAGATTATGAAACGTTTGAAAAAGTGGTGGCCCAACTACGTGAAGAAAACAGACAGCTTAGAGAAGAAATTGATAGTACTCCTAAGAGACAACCTGTTGCGTCGACAGCTGGTACGACAAACTTTGATATTTTAAAACGTCTTTCGAATTTGGAAAAACATGTATTTGGTAGCAAGTTATACGAATAATTTTTATCATTTACATTGTATTTATTATAAAACTCTAGTATAATGTTTCGTATCATCATGAAATTCGAGTAATCGCTGCGGCGCTAGACGTCGTAGAGGAAAGTCCATGCTCACACGGCTCTGAGACGACCGTAGTGTTCGTGCTTACTGAAAAAATAAGGTAAGGCAGCTGTTAAAGGCTGACGGCGGAAGGAAAACCTAAGTCTTCTTGATATGGTTGAAACTTCCTGAAAGTGCCACAGTGACGAAGCTTGCTTGGAAACTTGCAAGGTGGAACGAGGTAAACCCCACGAGTGAGAAACCCAAATTATGGTAGGGGCACTCTCTAGAAGGAATTGAACGGATAGAGGGACAGAGTTTTGCTCTGTAGATAGATGATTACTACCCGGTTGTACGAGGTGCAAACTGTTTGAGTACTCGGGAACAAAACATGGCTTATGGAATTTATGATGCTTAACTATGAAATAACAAGCGCTCTCCAATTTGGTGGAGAGCTTTTCTTTTGAATTTATCTTGATTCAGCAGTTCATTACTGTGCGAAAGCGAAGCGACAGCAACAAATCATTACTGTGCGAAAGCGAAGCGACAGCAACAAATCATTACTGTGCGAAAGCGAAGCGACAGCAACAAATCTTTACTGTGCGAAAGCGAAGCGACAGCAACATACGACTGAGTGACCAATATCACATTGGCCTAAAGCCCCTGGCGGATGTCACGGATTTTGAAGAGGAGCTTTTCGAGTAAACTCGAAGTAATCTGGACGCAATTACGCTGGGGCGTCATTAATTAAGAACATGGTACTTGTTAATCATGTCTAGACATGCGCGATATATGTTTAAGAATAAGGCAATACATTGTTGGTTATGCCTCTGTCTCAACGCTTCTAAGCAAAACATCTGAAACTGTTATCGCAACGATGTACATATATTTGTCTACAAACTAGTAGACTGGCGCTTAGGCGCTATTCTATAAATGAGGGTAGTTTAGAGAGATAGGATGGAGCGGAAACATGAACGGAGCGAACAATTGGAATAGTCTGGGGAAACTAAATTCGATTTCCAAATATCCCACTGCCTTAATAACTAAAATCTTCGAAAATGTATCTGAAGGCATAATGATTACAGATAAAGATAAAAAAATTGAAATGGTTAATCCTGCATTCGAATTCGTAACAGGCTATAAGCGTGACGAAGTTATTGGAAAGACGCCTGCTGTGTTACAGTCTGGTGTACACGAATTAGATTTTTATCTTGAGATGTGGCAAAAGATACGAGAAGATGGCATTTGGCAGGGAGAAATATGGAATCGTCGGAAAACCGGAGACGTATATCCAGAATGGTTAACAATTATTGGTGTAACCAATGATAAGGGTGAGATTACGAATTACTGTGGTATTTTCACGGATTTATCTGAAAGAAAAATAGTAGAGAATGAACTAGAGAAACGTTTGTTAACGGACTCATTAACGGAAGTATCCAATCGATTTGCTTATATTGAAAGAATGGATGGTCTCCTAGAATCTACTTCTACTATATCTCATTCAGTGCAGCATGCTGTCTATTTTTTAGATTTAGATAGATTCAAGCAAATAAATGATACATTAGGTCATGCCGTTGGCGATACGATTTTAGTAGAAGTGGCAAAGCGTATCAAAACATTGTTAAAAAATAAAGATATCATTGCGAGATATGGTGGCGATGAATTTATTATTACGTTAACAAATGTAAAAAATGTAAAAGAAGCAGCAAAATTTGCTGAGCAAATTATAGGTATAATCGAAAAACCATTAGATATAAATGGTCGGAATGTATTTATCTCTACAAGTGTAGGCGTTAGTATGTATCCAGCAGATGGAGAAACGACAGAGCAATTAATCCATTGTGCAGATAAGGCAATGACTTATTCAAAAAAGAATGGGCTTAACGGCTATTCGTTTTATTTTGAAGAACTACAAACCGATTCTCAGCGCGTGTTATTATTGGATTCAGAACTACGAAGAGCTATTGTAAATCGTGAATTTGACCTTCATTTTCAACCGAAAATATCTGTTAAAAATGAAGAGATTCAAGGCGTAGAGGCACTAGTACGATGGAATAATGAGAGGCTAGGATTTGTATCGCCAGCAGAATTTATTCCATATGCAGAGGAAACAGGTTTAATCATTCCATTAAGCGAAGTCATTATAGAAAAAGCTTGTGAGGCAGTTATTGAAATGCAACAGCATGGACGCAAGTCACCTATTGCTATTAATATATCAAGTATTCACTTTAAACAACAAAACTTTTTAGAATCGATTCAAGCGATATTAGAGCGTTACAATATGCCTGCTAACAATTTTGAAATAGAAGTGACAGAACGTACGGTTATGAACAGTGCAAACGAAACAGTTAGTAAGTTAGTGCGACTCAAAAAAATGGGTTTTAAAATTTCAATTGACGATTTTGGAACAGGCTATTCATCCTTGAGTTATTTAGTTCGATTCCCGCTTGATTGTTTGAAAATTGATCGCAGCTTTATTCAACATATTGCTTCGCTCGATGAAAAACAGGCTGTAGTGGATGCGATTATCCAAATGTCACACCGCCTAAAAATGAAAGTTGTTGCAGAAGGTGTAGAACAGGCACAACAAGTGGATATACTACGTAAAATGAACTGTGATATTATTCAAGGCTACTATTACAGTAAACCATTACCATTAAATGAGCTTATTGAATTTATGGAGTATTGGGAAATTGAGCATCAAGGAAGGAATTAGCATATGGCAAATTATAAATTAGTAGCAACGGCTGCGATGGGCTTAGAGGCAATTGTAGCACAAGAGGTAAAGACACTTGGCTATGAGACAACAGTAGATAATGGAAAAGTCTATTTTGAAGGTGATGAAAAGGCCATTGCACGAACAAACTTGTGGCTGCGTGTGGCAGACCGTGTAAAAATAGTTGTGGGCCAATTTCCTGCCACATCTTTTGAGCAATTGTTTGAAAGTGTAAAAGCTTTACCTTGGGAAAAATACCTGCCAGTAGATGCAGCTTTCCCGGTATCAGGAAAATCTGTAAAATCAAAATTATTTAGTGTACCAGATTGCCAGGCAATTACAAAAAAAGCCATTGTAGAGCGTATGAAGCAGCACTATAAGCGTTTAGGGTTTTTGGACGAATCAGGCGCTACCTATAAAATTGAAGTTTCAATTTTAAAAGATATGGCTACACTTACTATTGATACATCAGGCGCAGGTCTACATAAGCGTGGCTACCGTCAAGCGCAAGGTGAGGCGCCATTAAAAGAAACATTAGCGGCTGCTCTTGTGCAAATTTCAAAATGGAATCCGAATCGACCATTCGTTGACCCATTTTGTGGTTCCGGCACAATTACTCTAGAGGCTGCAATGCTTGGACAAAATATTGCACCAGGCTATAACCGTGAATTTATTTCAGAGGCTTGGCCGTGGATGAAAGCGAAAATCTGGGACGAAGTAAGAGATGAAGCAGACAGCTTAGCAAATTATGATCAACCAATAGAAATTTTCGGGTCTGATATTGATCATCGTATGGTGAGTATTGCCCAAGAAAATGCATTAGAGGCAGGCTTTGGTGAAATGATTACGTTTAAGCAAATGCAAGCTCGTGATTTTACAACACAGCTAACAGATGGTGTCATGATTGGCAATCCACCATATGGTGAACGTATTGGTGATGTTGAAGTTGTAGAGCAGGTGATTCGCGACTTGGGAACAATTATGAAGAACTATCCAAGCTGGTCTGTGTATATGTTGTCCTCCATGAAAAACTTTGAGGAATTGTATGGTCGTCAAGCGACGAAGAAACGTAAATTATTCAATGGTTTCATTGAAACGAATTATTATCAATTCTGGGGACAAAAGTCTAAAAGAGATTAAACACTGATAACGGAAGATAAGATTTTTTTCTTATCTTCCGTTTCGTCGCGTATAATAGGACCAGATAGTTAGAGGGGGAACGTCAATTGCGTAAATCTTTACCTTTTGTATTAACAAAAGATCGTTCGTTTTTTGAGTCATTAGGTGACTGGATGGGCGATGTACTTTATGATGAATTACCTGAAAAAGGCTTTGAATGCCGTGATGAGCAAATTTTTATGGCTTATCAAATAGAGCAGGCTTTAAAAGAAAAAAATGTGCTTTTTGCTGAGGCAGGTGTAGGTACTGGGAAAACGATAGCTTATCTCCTGCCAGCTGTATCCTATGCACGTTATACAGGTAAACCAGCTCTTATTGCCTGTGCGGATGAAACATTAATCGACCAGCTAGTAAAAGAGGGCGGAGATATTTATAAGTTACAGAAAACATTAGGGCTTGACATTGATGTACGCTTAGCAAAATCTAGAGATCAATATTTATGCCTCAAGCGCTTTGAAGAAGCTGAAAAAGTAGAGACTGATGAATGGATTGATGATATCGCGTTTTCTATACCTGATGGTGTATATGCACAGGGATCAATGATTGCCATTCAACCGTATGGGGAACGTAGTGATTATCCAACAGTCAGTGATGAAGATTGGCATAAGGTGAACTATAACACCATTATGCAGTGCTCCGTATGTGATCAACGTAATCGATGTGGTCAAACATTACATCGTGCTCATTATCGTAAATCCACGGATCTTATTATATGTTCACAGGATTTCCTGATGGAGCATTTGGCAACTAAGGAATCCCGTGAGCGTGAAGGGCAATTGGCGCTATTACCAGAAGTATCTATGATTGTGCTAGATGAGGGTCATCTATTAGAATATGCTGCACAAAAAGCAATGACGTATAAAGTGCAGGCGACAACAATTGTTAAGCTTTTAGAACGTTTAATGGTAGATGGTGTGCGAGAACGGACACTGTATGCGATGGAAAAATTACAAGATGACCATGAGTTGTTTTTCGATCAGCTACGTGATGATTTAGTTGCTTCTAAAGAGGAGCGTAAACGTATTAATAAATCGACCACACTGTTGAAGTATGGAAAACAATTAGTTGACGATGTAGAAACATTACTTGAGGAATTCGTCTTTGAATCTGAAATGTATATGATTCCCGAATACGATTTGAATATGGCTGAGGAATATTTAGAGCAATACCAAGCCTCCTTACGGATTTTCATAGCACAGGGAGACGCTGTTGATTGGTTAGAGGAAACAGACGGGGAAGAAACACTCGTTATCATGCCACGACTTATTACAGAAGTTTTAGCAGAAAAATTATTCTCTAAAAAACTTCCAATTGTTTTTTCATCAGCAACATTGTCTGTTAATAAGGATTTTTCATATATTTCCTATAGTTTAGGAATTCGAGACTATCAATCATTTTCTGTTCCATCGCCTTTTGATTATGAAGAAGTAATGCGAATTTATTTACATGAGCTATCCCAAAAGGAGAAGACATCGCGTGTTCAACAGCTTTTACGTGATGGAGAAAAAACGCTAATTTTATTTAAATCCAAGCAAGCCATGGTAGATTTTAAAGCTGAATTACCACTTATGGAACGGATGTATATGGCCTTTGAAGGAGATCGTGAGCTTTCTGCCATTGTTCGTGATTTCCAGGATGGTACTATCAAAACATTATGCTCCTATCATTTATGGGAGGGGTTAGATTTGCCAGAGGAGGCATTAACACGTGTCATTATTTATGACTTGCCTTTCCCACCGCATGATCCATTATTTGATGCAAAACGTACGTTTGCAGAAAATCCGTATGAAGAGGTAGAATTACCATTTATGCAATTACGTTTACAGCAAGGAATGGGACGCTTAATTCGTACTTCAAACGATCATGGGGATATCCATATTTTGCTAAATGAACAAGAGGTATCTCAGCGTAAAACGTTTGAAAATATCTTAGCTGTCACACCAGAAATAAAGTAAAAAAAAGCGGGTTTGCCTTAGGTGCAGGCCTGTTTTTTGTTATATTGAAATAATAAAATTGACGTGAAATGCAGATGGGATTGAAAAAAGTGTTGAATATTTCTCTTTTAAGCTATATAGTTCTTTGTAATGCAACGAAAATTATTAAAATAAATTATTTTTTTTGTTGAAAATAATTTTGCAAAAGGTTTATAATGATGACAAGAAATTTTAAGAATAGTCATTTTCAAGTTTGATTATTCTATGATAGGGGTGTTGAACCTGTCGAACATTCAATCATTGTGTAGTCAATATACAAACTTATCTTCAACAGATATAGAAAAGTTATTAGAAATAGAAACTACACTATCCTATTATGCAGAGTTGACAGATTGCTATATGTTCATAGATTGTATGATGGAAAATCTACCACATGCAATTGTCGTGGCAGAAGCATTCCCCAAAAAAGAAAGACATTTATACGAAAAGTCTGTTATTGGGAAATTTGTTTTTGAGAGTTTTGAGCCAGCAGTATTTGCTGCTTTTAAAAATAAAGAAAAATCATCCATTTCTAGAGCCATCACACAAGAAGGTATAACAGTTGAACAAAATGTTGTCCCACTCTTTAATAACGAGCAACAGGTTATTGCCGTGTTGATTCAGGAAAAAAAGGTGGAAATGAAAACAACACCAAAAGATGATTTTCAAAATATGCCCTTTGCTTTAATTGAGCATATTGTAGAACCGAATTCTCAACCAATACCAGTTGTTTCGGATTTGCTAGTAGAATCTATAATTCTTACCAATCATGAAAACAAAGTAATTTATAGTAATCCTGCAGGCTATCGATTTATCTCAGAGCTTTCGGGGTTAGAACGTTTTGACAATGTTGCATTGAATAAGATTTTGCCATTTTTACAAGAGGTATATGATAAAGGCGATGATGTCTTTTTCTTAGAAATTACGATTGAGCGTAAATCCTTCATTGTGAAAAAAATTCCTATTCGTAGTCAAAATGATAAAGTAACACTTCTCATTATTCATGATCTGACAGAGCTAAAGCTGAAAGAGAATGAATTGATGATGAAAACATTTGCTATACGAGAAATTCATCATCGTGTTAAAAATAATTTACAAACAGTTACAAGCCTATTGCGTTTGCAAATGCGAAATGACTTGTCAGCTTCAAGTGCAAGTGCTTTTCAAGAGGCATTAAATCGAATATATAGTATATCATCTGTCTATGAACTGATTTTAGAGAATGAGGATAATGCGGAAGAGAAAGTAGACGTTATCGCGTTATCTAAGAAAATTGGACATAAGATGGTGGGTACCTCTAATACACCATCTATTCAATTAGTCTTCCATCACGAAGACATTCAGTTATTCTGTCATTCGAAGAAGGCTGTATCCCTTGCGCTAATCATTTGTGAGCTACTACAAAATGCATTGAAATATGCTTTTGTTGGTCGTGAGGAAGGTATAATCGACATTCAATTTTTACAGGATGCATCTGTCATTTCACTTCATATTTCTGACAACGGCGTTGGGATGCAAGAGGTGAAGGCATCATTTGGAATGGAGATTATAACAAGACTTGTTGAATATGATTTAGCTGGCACATTTTCAATTATCCCTAGTGAAGAAGGTACGCATACTCAAATTCAGTTTCCTGTAAGTGAGGAGGTATTTATCCTAAATGACTAGGAAAGTAATGATTGTCGAAGATGAGTCACTTATTGCCATTGATTTAAAATTTATGCTTGAAGATAATGGCTACGAGGTAGTGGCACAAGCAAACAATGGAGAATCGGCAATTGAGCTGGCTTTTGCACATGAGCCACAGTTAATCTTAATGGATATTAAAATGCCCAAACTAGACGGATTAAAGGCTAGCAAAATTATTGAACAGCAATTGGGAATACCAGTGCTATTTATATCAGCCTATAGTGAAAAAGAATTGCTTCTATACATGAAGCAAGACAATATTTTAGGATATGTCATGAAACCGTTTTCTGAGAAAAATGTCCTTCCAGCGTTGGAGGTGGCATTTCATCAAATTGATAAATTCAACCGTTTAAACGGAGAATTACTGCATAAACAAACAGAATTAGAAAAACGCAAAATTATCGAACGTGCAAAAGGTTTACTGATGCAGTCAGAAAATCTTAGCGAGGACGAGGCGTATAAAAAAATTCGAAATGAGAGCATGCAGACTCAACAGGAAATGGTGACAATCGCGAAACGAATTATTAATACCTTACAAGTAAATAGTTGAAGCAAAGACGCTTTAAAGAGAATTCTTCTTTAAGGCGTCTTTTTTTATATAAATTTATCAAAATCAAAGGGGTGATGAGTAAGATGGCAATGATAGGAACGATTATCGTTTATATTATTATGATTTGTGCTGTTTTAGGGGCGATCGGAGCAATTCGGGATGCAGAGTATGGGATTGGTAAGGAATTTATGAATGGTATCCATACAGTTGGTCATATTTTCGTACCAGCGGCAGGGATCATGGCAGCTATACCTTACTTAACATGGTTTATTAGTCATTTTATTAGTCCGATTTTTGAATTGATTGGTGCTGATCCTGCAATTGCAGCAACAACCATTTTAGCTTCGGACATGGGAGGCTACCAATTAGCCAATGCTTTAAAAGAGTCATACGAGGGATGGGTAATGGCTCTAGTTGTTGGATTTATGTCAGGAGCAACCATTGTATTCTCAATTCCGATGGGACTTGCGATGTTAGATAAACGTGATCATAAATATATGGCGTTAGGTATTATGGCTGGCGTTTTAACAATTCCGATTGGTGCGTTTATTTCATCCATTATGATTGTGCTGTTTAATACAGAGGTTCGTGAAGTAATTAGTACAACAGAGGCACCAACATATGTATTTGCTATTTCTGTGTTACAAATTTTAATCAATTTATTGCCTTTATTTATTTTCGTTATCTTAATTGCATTAGGACTAAAGTTAATTCCAAATGGCATGATCAAGGGCTTTATGATTTTTGGTCGCGTTATGGATGCTGGTATCAAGCTTGTACTTGTGTTCTCTATTGTAGAAATTTTCACAGGAATCTTTACGAAGGTTTTTGGAGCATGGGGCTTTGATCCGATTATGGCAGATGAGATTGATCAATTCCGAGCGTTAGAAACAGCTGGGTATATCGGTATTATGCTAGCGGGTGCATTCCCAATGGTGTACTTAATCAGAAAATATGCTTCTAAACCTCTAGAAGCAGCAGGGAAAAAACTAGGCTTATCATCAGTTGGAAGTGCAGGTATTTTAGCAACCATTGCTAATATCTTGGCAATGTTTACACTGATTCGTCATATGCCTCCTAAAGATAAGGTCATTAATATTGCCTTTGGGGTTTGTTCAGCATTTTTACTTGGAGATCATTTATCGTTTACGGCTAACTTTCAGCCAACCATTATTTTACCTGTTATTGCAGGGAAGTTTTTAGCTGGTGTTATTGCGATTATTCTAGCCTATAAATTATCTGTACCAACAGCTTTAAGATTGGAGCAGGAAGATCGCGAGGCAGGCATTATCAAAGAAGGAGAATACCTAACAGATACTAAGTCTTAATAATTGTAAGAAAGAGGTGATGACGTGTGAGTGAAGAAAAAAAGCGATTTATACAGGAGTTTGTGCCCGGGAAGCAACTAACATTAAGTCATCTAATCGCTAATCCAGATCCTGATATGTTTCAAAAACTTGGAATTCAAGAAGCAGGTGCGCTCGGCATTATGACATGTACACCTAGTGAAACAGTGATTATTGCTGGTGATTTAGCCACAAAGTCGGCCAATGTAAAACTAGGCTTTCTAGATCGCTTTACAGGTAGCCTAGTGATTGTTGGTAGTGTCTCTGAGGTGGAAATGGCGATGTTAGAAATTAATCGTTTTTTATCAGAGATGCTCGGCTATACACCATCAAAAATAACAAAGTCATAGGATGTGCTGCCATATGAAAAATCGAGTAATGATAATAGGCGGTGTGCAAGCAGGTAAGTCGACGCTAATGAACGCATTATTAGGAAAAGATAGACAAGCCCAAAAAACACAGGCACTCGTTTTTGATGACTGGATTGTAGATACACCCGGAGAATATATTGAAAATCCGATGTATTACCGAAATATTATGGCCACATCACTTGAAGTGACGCATGTGATTTATTTGCAGGATGCAACTTCATCAAGGAGTGTTTTCCCTCCACAATTTAGCTTAGGCATTCCAAAGATTCAAATTGGCGTGATAACAAAAATTGATGCACCTCTTGCTGATGTGGATAGAGCAACCGCACTATTACAAAAGGTCATGACACATGGTCCTATTGTCAAAACCTCTTCATGGCAAAATCTTGGTATTGAGTTGATTGCACCACTTATTGAGCTCAATACTGATGAAGAAATTCGCCAATTTGTCAAGGATCGTGATAGCCCTTATCTCATGTATAGCCCTTAACGGCGAGAGGGAGGAGTAAGTTGAAGACAGAAAAAATTTATAGTGCAGGCATTGATATTGGAACTAGTACAACAAAAATGGTTGTTAGTAGTTTTCTGTTGAAGAATGTTGCGGGGATAACACATGTACCACGGATAGAAATTATTGAAAAAAAGGTGTTACATCAAAGTCCTATTATTAAAACACCATTTATCAATCATGAAATTATTGATATGGAAAAGATCGAACAATTTATATTTCAGCAATATCAGCTTGCTCACATCTCACCAGCAGAAATTTCAACAGGTGCCATTATTATTACAGGTGAATCTGCTACGAAGGAAAATGCCAGTGAGGTTATTCATGCAATTTCAGACTCAGCCGGTCATTTTTTAGTGGCAACTGCTGGGCCTGATTTAGAAGGAATTATTGCTGCTAAAGGTGCAGGTACAGTACAACAGTCCAAAAATACTGCTAAAGTCATTGCGAATATTGATATCGGTGGCGGTACCGCGAATATTGCGGTTATACAGTTTGGTGAAGTTATTGGTACATGCACACTTCATGTTGGTGGGAGGCTCATAGAATTTCATGATGGTAAAGTTCAATCGATTTCACCACCAATTAAGAAGCTGATGGAAAGGTGGTCACACCCTTTACAGCTTGGTGATTCAGCTAGTGATGCTCGTGTGGCACAGCTAATTCAAGAATTGGTAAGCACATTAGTAAAAACGCTAAATGGTCAATTAACAGATGAGCAACATCCATTACTGTTAGGTCATTTACCAAATTGGATTAAGCCAGTTGATGCTATTGTCTTTTCTGGTGGTGTAGCTTCCTGTATCTATGAAAATAATTGTACACAGCGTCAGTATGATGATATCGGCGAAAGTTTAGCGGAAATATTAGTACAACATGAGCAGCTACAATCATTTTTATGGCTACAGCCTGAAGAAACTGCTCGTGCAACGGTAACGGGTGCAGGTATGCAAACAACAGAAATAAGCGGAGCAACCATTCAGGTGGATGAAGATGTACTACCACTAAAAAATGTGCCAGTATTCAATTGCCATATGAGTACAGCTACAAAAGCATTTGATGAGACGGTAAAGATGGCAGTGGAAAGAGCAGATGCCTTATTTTCCACACAGGACAATCGTTCACCATTTGCCCTCTATTTTAGCGAGTTACCGTATTTAAACTTTCATGATGTACATGCATTATGTGAGGCCATTTTACAGCACTTGGCAACAAGATGCTCCAAGGAAATACCAATTATCATAGTCATTCAATCAGATTATGCAAAGATTATTGGGCAAACCATTCACGCAATTAATTCAACGGTTCCAATTATTTGTATTGATCAAATTAAAGTGGAGACTGGTGATTACATCGACATCGGAGAGGTTCTGCCATCTGGCGTTGTTCCTGTTGTTGTAAAAACTCTTGCCTTCCACTCAAAGTAAGGAGGATGAATGTGAATCTATCGGTGATATTTGGTGGAGAAAAATACAATTTTAAATCATTAAAAGATGTCATGGCTAAGGCCAATGAAGAAAAATCAGGCGATCAGCTGGCTGGTATTGCAGCTGAAACCGTTCAACAACGTATCGCAGCAAAGGCTGTGCTAAGTGAGCTTTTAGTAAAGGATATCCGAGAGAATCCATTAGTGCCGCAAGAAAATGATGAAGTTTCACGCATTATTGAGGGCGACATAAATGAGCAAATATACGGAGAAATCAAAAACTGGAGCATTGAGCAGCTACGCGAATACATTTTATCGAATGATACTGGTGATCGTGAGTTAAAGCGTTTAAGCAAAGGCATGAATTCTGAAATTATTGCTGCTGTCACGAAGCTTATGTCCAATTTAGACCTAGTCCATGCAGCCAATAAAGTAGAAATATTGTCAACTTGTAATATTACGATTGGACAAAAGGGCACTCTTTCATCTCGATTGCAGCCCAACCATCCAACAGACAATATAGACGGCATTATTGCCTCCCTAAAAGAAGGTCTGTCCTATGGTATTGGGGATGCTGTTATCGGCATAAATCCAGTGGATGATTCTGTTGAAAGTGTCAAAAAAGTTTTAACTGCCACAAAAGAATTTATCAATGATTGGTCGATTCCTACTCAAAACTGTGTGTTGGCACATATCACAACACAAATGAAGGCCATTAAGCAAGGAGCACCAGCGGACATGATTTTCCAAAGTATTGCTGGAACAGAAATAGCTAACCGTTCCTTTGGTATTTCTGCTGACTTAATTAGGGAAGCAGAGGAGCTTGTTAAGAAGCAAGGCACTGGTACTGGTCCGAATTTATTTTACTTTGAAACAGGACAGGGCTCAGAACTTTCAGCAGAGGCACATATGGGAATTGACCAAGTAACCCTTGAATCACGTAATTATGGATTTGCAAGACATTTTAATCCTTATATCGTTAATACGGTTGTTGGCTTTATTGGACCTGAGTATTTATACAATAACAAACAGGTTATACGTGCTGGTTTAGAAGATCACTTTATGGGCAAAATGCACGGCATCCCAATGGGTGTTGATATTTGTTATACAAACCATATTAAGGCAGATCAAAATGATGTTGAGGATTTAAGTGTTTTACTAACAGCGGCTGGTGTCAACTTTATTATTGCTGCACCTATGGGCGATGATGTCATGCTGAACTATCAGTCAATGAGCTTCCATGATGTTGCTACATTACTTCAAACATTTGGTAAAAAACCAGCGCCTGAATATTTGGCATGGCTTGAGAAAATGGGCATTTATGAAAATGGTCGTCTTTCAGCAAGAGCGGGCGATTTATCTTTATTTGAAAGGTAGGTGAGTCCATTGAATGAACAATTAGTATCAATGATTACACAGCTTGTGGTAGAAAAGCTGGGGAATAATGTGTCAGATAAATCTATAAATCAGACAATTGTAGAAGCTGAGGAACCGAAGGAAACACTTATAAAAATTTATGATATGGCAACAAAATGGCCAGAGGGAGTGCCAAGTTCAATCGAATCAAATGAACCATTAATTAAGCTTTATCAACAAGAATCGTTCCAGCAAGAGAGTTCGCATGACAAAGAAAGTTACTATGAACCTGCTTATAACGAAGCAGCTATTCAACCCTTTAGCTTTGAAGCAGATGAAGTGTCAGAAAGTGTACAAGCAGCAAAACAACATACTCCTGCAAGAATTGGTGTTGGCAGAGCTGGAACAAGACCTAAAACAAAAACATGGTTAAAATTTCGACTCGATCACGCAGCAGCAGTAGATGCGGTTTATGGTGAAGTGACAGAGGGACTGTTACAAAAGCTGAATGTCTTTCAAGTGACAACAAAGGTAACAGATAAGGAAGAATACATTACAAGACCAGATTTAGGTCGTCGTTTATCAGATGACGGAAAAGCATTGATTCAATCCAAATGCAAACAAAATCCAAAGGTTCAAATTATTATTTCAAACGGGTTAAGTGCTAGTGCGATTGAAGAAAATGTGCAGGATGTTTATTTAGCGCTACAGCAAAGTCTTAGCAATTTAAATATTGAAATTGGTACGACATTCTATATTGATAAAGGGCGAGTGGCATTAATGGATGAAATTGGTGAGATTTTACAGCCCGAGGTCATCGTTTATTTAATTGGTGAGCGTCCAGGACTTGTATCAGCTGAATCAATGAGTGCTTATTTATGCTATAAGCCAAGAATTGGCACAGTAGAGGCTGAGCGAATGGTGATTTCAAACATTCACAAAGGTGGTATCCCGCCATTAGAGGCTGGAGCGTATCTAGGTACAGTCGTACAAAAAATCCTGCAATATCAGGCGAGTGGCGTAGATCTTGTCGCTAAAGAAGGTTAGGAGGCCAAAAGATGATACCTCAAAAAATAATGGCACAAATTTTGGCGATGCAAACAATTCCAAGAGTGAATAGTGAATTAGCAGAGCAGCTAGATTTAAAGCCAAATCATCATAGTATTGGGCTTGTAACATTAACAATTGATGATGTTGGCTACGTTGCCTTAGATGAGGCAACAAAAAAAGCAGCTGTAGAGGTTGTCTATGCGAAAAGCTTTTATGCAGGAGCAGCCCATTCATCTGGACCATTGTCAGGCGAAGTCATAGGTATTATTGCTGGAAGCTCACCTGATGAAATTCGTAGTGGCTTGGATGCTATTCAACAGAAAATTCAATTTGATACGTATTTTGAAGCCATTAATCACAATGAAAATCATGCTCTTTTTGCTCATACCGTAGCTAGCTGTGGGTCCTATCTTGCAGAACTAGCAAATGTAGAGGTGGGTACAGCGCTTGCATACTTAATTGCCCCACCACTTGAGGCTGTAGTTGGTTTAGATGCAGCCCTAAAGGCAGCAGATGTTGAGCTAAAGGTTTTCTTTGGCCCTCCCTCTGAAACTAATTTTGGTGGCGGTTTATTAAGTGGAAGTCAATCTTCTTGTGAAGCAGCAGCTAATGCTTTTAGAGAAGCCATTGAAAATTTAGCAAGAAACCCAGTGATTTAGAAAGGAGTCGGCTTTATGTCTACATTAGATAAAGATTTATTAGCAATTCAGGAAATGAGAGATGCCGTTAAACATGCCAATACAGCCCAAGCTGCCTATATGCAATTTTCTCAGCAGCAGGTAGACAGTATTGTCAAAGCTGTTGCCGATGCAGCATTTAAAGAAGCGGATTGCTTAGCTAAAATGGCTGTGCAAGAAACAGGGATGGGTATCCCAAATCATAAAAAGATGAAAAATGAAGTGGCTTCAAGAGATGTCTATGAGGATATTAAAGAATTAAAAACAGTTGGTATCGTAGGCTATGACCGTATGAAGAAAGTTGCAGAGATTGCTAGTCCCTTTGGAGTGATTGCAGGTATTGTGCCAACGACAAATCCAACATCTACAGCCATCTTTAAAACGCTAATTTCATTAAAAACAAGAAATGGTTTAGTGCTTAGCCCACATCCATATGCTGTGAAATGTACGAAAGAGGCTTTAGATATTTGTCGAGTAGCTGCTGAGAAGGCAGGTGCACCAGAAGGATTGTTGCAATGCTTAACAATGTCTTCAATGGAGGCTACGCAGCAGCTAATGAAGCATCCAGATATTCACTTAATTCTAGCAACTGGTGGCGGAGCATTAGTAAAAGCAGCCTATAGTTCAGGAAAACCCGCTTATGGGGTAGGACCAGGAAATGTTCCAGCGTATATTGAAAAGTCTGCGAACATTCAAAAATCCGTGCGACAACTTGTGCAAAGTAAGTCATTTGATAATGGCACAATTTGTGCAACAGAGCAGGCCATTATTGTGGATAGGGTGATTGCTGAACAAGTACAGACGGAATTAAAGAAAAACGGTGCCTATTTATTAAATGCTGAAGAAAAAGTTAAAATGGAAAAGTTGATTTCACCTGTTCCTGGAAAGGTAAATCCACAAATCGTCGGTAAATCAGCTACTTGCTTAGCGGATTCAGTTGGCATCACTGTACCAGAGGATACAAAAGTACTTGTTGGGTTGGAAACGATGATTGGTAAAAATATTCCGTTTTCGCTTGAAAAACTATCACCAATCTTTGCTCTCTATATAGTAGAAAACAGTACAGAAGCGAAGCAAGTCATGATTGACCTATTAAATATTGGTGGACGTGGACATTCATGCTCGATTCACACTGAAAATGCAGCATTAGCTGAACAATTCTCTGTTGAATTACCTGTCTCACGTATTGTAGTCAATACATTATCATCTATCGGTGCGGTAGGTGGCACAACAGGATTAGCACCATCATTTACATTAGGCTGTGGTACATTTGGCGGTAATATCACGTCGGATAACATTACAGCAAGACATCTAATTAATATTAAACGTATGGCTTACGGTATTAAGGATGTAGAAGTACCAAAACCAGAATTTGAAGTACAGTCAGTCGTAGAGTCGGTTGTAGCACAAGAGCCTGCTCTCGATACAACAATGGTTCAACAAATTGTCGATCAGGTATTAAAACAAATCACATTACAAAATAAATAATTTGGAGGAATGACAAATGAGTACAGCATTAGGAATGGTAGAAACAAAAGGTTTAGTAGGAGCAATTGAAGCAGCAGACGCAATGGTAAAGGCAGCAAGCGTTAACTTAGTAGGAAAAGTACATGTTGGTGGCGGTATCGTGACAGTTCTTGTACGCGGAGATGTAGGTGCAGTAAAAGCGGCAACAGATGCAGGTGCAGCAGCAGCTCAACGTGTAGGTGAGCTTCTATCAGTACATGTAATCCCACGTCCACACCACGAATTAGAAATGATTTTACCAAAAGCTGAGGCTTAATTTTATCAGCAATGGGAGCTGATCCCAAAAGGATAGCTCTCATCTTGTCATCAAGTAACAACAATTCATGAAATATAGAGGTGGCTAATGTGACTACAGCGACAAAAACATTTCCAGTGGCCATATCGGCTCGTCATATCCATCTAAGTGAAGCGGATTTACAGGCACTTTTTGGTCCAAATGCGACACTAACAAAGGAGTTTGACCTATCACAGCCAGGGCAATTTGCTGCGAAAGAGCGTGTCTCGATTGAGGGATCTAAAGGCATTATTCATAATGTCCGTGTACTGGGTCCAGTAAGAGCAGCAACACAATTGGAAGTAAGCCGAACAGATGCAATGAAGCTAGGTGTGACACCTCCTTTAAGACAATCAGGTGATATTGACAACTCGGCAGGCATTAAAATTATTCATCAAGATAAAGAGTTAGTTATTCAACAAGGTGTAATCATCGCACAAGCACATATTCATATGACAGAAGAAGATGCTAATGCATTGGAAGTGCACAATAATGAATTAGTATCTGTGGAAGTAGTAAGTGATCGACCTGTTACATTCCGTGGTGTTGTCGTACGTGTTTCAAATGACTTTAGCCTTGAAATGCATATTGATACGGATGAAGCAAATGCTGGTTTTATTGAACAGCAAGCACAAGGAAAATTAGTAAAAATATCATCATAAGGAGGAGGCAAGATGCAAGAAAATTTAGTACAAAAGATTGTGGAAGAAGTTCTGCAACAAGTCTTAAAAAATCAATCTTCCCCTCTACATGACGGTAAAATTCCGATTGGTGTATCCGCACGTCATGTTCATCTTGCGCAAGCAGAGGTGGAACAGCTATTTGGTGAGAATTATCAGCTTACACCAAAGTTTGAACTATCACAGCCAGGGCAATTTGCTGCGGAGGAAACAGTCGTAATTGCAGGTCCAAAAGGGTCGATTGAGCGTGTACGTATTCTGGGCCCAGCTCGTTCATTGTCTCAAGTGGAAGTGAGCTGGACAGATGCCATGAAATTAGGAGTCAAGCCACCATTAAGAATTTCAGGTGATATACAAGGCTCTAGTCCAATTACATTGATTGGTCCAAAAGGGAGTGTTGTGTTAAATGAAGGTCTTATTATAGCACAGGCACATATTCATATGTCCCCTACGGATAGTGCGAGATTCAATGTAGTAGATGGACAATCAGTACAAATCAAGGTAGAAGGTATCCGCCCGATGATATTCTCGAATGTGGGAATCCGTGTGTCAGAGCGTTATCGACTAGAGATGCATATTGATACAGATGAGGCAAATGCAGGTTTAATTCAACAAGGAACACTTGCTGAAATCGTTCATCATCAGGTCAATGAGCAACCGATTTCTGTGAAAGAGCAGTCTCTAGTCGTAGCAAAAGTAGAAAAACCATCTGTCTATCATTATGACAAAAAGCTACTTTCACAAATAGAAGTGCTAGAAATAGAAGCGTGCGAAATTGTTGTACCAAAGAAAACCATTGTGACAGCATTGGCTTATGATAAGCTGCGAGAGTTAAATAAAACATTAACGATCCGTTCAGAGTAATAAGACAATCCGTGTAGCATAAAGAGGGTGAAGTTCATGCAAATGGGAAGAGTGATAGGCAGTGTATGGGCAACACGCAAGGAGGAAGGGCTGAATGGTTTAAAACTTCTAATCATTCAACCGATTGACTCCAATCAACAGCCGATTCGCACAGAAATTGTTGCAGCTGATCGTATAGGAGCGGGGATTGGTGATGATGTGCTTATTACAAGTGGTGGATCATCACGCTATATTATGAAAGAAAATCCGTTACCAATCGATGCAGTTATCATAGGTATTATTGATTCTACTGAAGTGATGCGAGGTGAGGAAAATGAGTAGCGCAATTGGAATGATTGAGACGAAAGGATTAGTTGGTTCTTATGAGGCAGCCGATGCGATGATTAAGGCTTCTGATGTCACTATTGTAAAGCAAGAATTTGTTGATGGTGGGATTGTTACGGTTGTCGTGAAGGGTGATGTCGGCTCTGTACAAGCAGCAGTTGAAGCTGGCAAAGAGGCAGCAAAACGCGTTGGAGAGTTATTAGGTGCTCATGTTATTCCAAGACCTGATGAAGATGTTTTTCAAATGATTAAGGGACCAGAAGCTCCAAAGAAAAAGCCAGCCCCAGCAACTGCATCTACATCAGCACGAGCTAAAAAAACAACAGATACTGTAGCAACAGATAATCGAGGTGAAGCATAATGGCATTTCGTAAAAGTAAAATAGCTGTTATCGGAGCTGGTCATACTGGCGCAACATTAAGTTTATTTTTAGCACAGAAAGAACTAGGTGATGTTGTCCTGCTCGATATTCCAGAAGCAGAAAATCCAACAAAGGGTAAGGCGCTGGATTTATTACAAACAGGACCAATTGAAAAATTTAATGTATCTGTAAAAGGGACAAGTAATTACGAGGATATTGCTGGCGCTGATATTGTCATAATCACAGCAGGTATCCCACGTAAACCGGGCATGAGTCGTGATGATTTAGTGACAACGAATGCAAAAATTATTCAACAAGTTTCAAGACAAATTAAGCACTTTGCACCTAATAGTATCGTTCTTGTATTGAGTAACCCTGTTGATGCGATGACATATGTCTGTTATAAAGAAACAGGCTTCCCCAAAAATCGAATCATTGGTCAGTCAGGCGTATTAGATACAGCACGTTTCAACACTTTTGTGGCTCAGGAGCTTCATATTGCCCCAGAGGATGTTTCAGGCTTCGTATTAGGTGGACATGGTGATGAAATGGTACCATTAATTCGCTATTCCTATGCTGGTGGTATTCCATTAGAAAAGCTAATTCCACAAGAAAGGCTACAGCAAATCGTGGAACGCACACGTAAAGGTGGCGGAGAAATCGTTGGGTTGCTAGGGAATGGTAGTGCTTATTATGCACCAGCTGCTGCATGTGCACAGATGGTCGAAATCATTATGAAGGATCAACGTAAAATAACTCCGTCAATTGCTCTTTTAGAAGGAGAGTATGGGTACTCCGATTTATTTTTAGGGGTACCGACAATATTAGGTGGCAATGGCATTGAATCTGTCATTGAATTACACTTAACAAATGAAGAAAAAACAGCGCTCGATCAATCAGCAGAGGCTGTAAAGCAAGTATTAACCATCTGTCAAAACATTTAATAAGGGAGGTCAGAGACCCTATTAAATGCTACCTTATGGATATATAGATCCCCAATATATATCGATAATAAATTTTCATGCTAAACTGTTTGATTGGAAACCGAACATTACACTTGAAAGCTAGTAAAATTTCCCCGAATTTATATAGAATAGGAAGCTCTCTTTGATCGTTGAAAACGATGAGGAGAGCTTCTTTTGTTTTGGATGGAATTGCTAAAGTAATGGATTGAAAAAGCAAAGTGACGGATAGAATCATTAAAATGATGGATAAAACGTTCTTAATCAGATGACATTGCCAGTCACATAAATCTTGATTGACTTTGCCCTAAGGGGAAGGTGTATAAATGAATGGAGTGAGGTGATGTTGTGCTGGCAATTGGGGAATTTTCAAAAATATGTGGTGTTTCTACAAAAACTCTTCGATATTACGATGAGATTGGATTGATTAAACCAGATGGGATTAACGCTGAAAATGGGTATAGATATTATTCGATTAGGCAATTAAAAAGAATGCTTTTTATCAACAGATTGAAATCCTATCATTTTTCACTAGAAGAAATTAAAACGATTTTGGAGTTAGAAGAGGATCAGTCCGAAGAAAAGCTTTGTACTGCTCTTCATCGCAAAAAACATGAAATACAGGAAAAGCTAAAGTCGTTTGAATATCTTTTACACCAACTAAAGCATGATATTTCAGATTTAGAAAAGGGTGTACCTATCATGTCATATCTTGATGATATTGAAGTACAGCTAGTAGAAACAAAGCCAATGAACATCTTATTTAAGCGGCTAATGATGAGAAGTGATGATTACGAAGTTGGATATGTGAGGTATTTTAATGAGCTATATGAAAAGATTGCGACAGAGAAGCTTACATTACTTGGTAAGCCGATGACGATTTATCATAGTCCTGAGTATAATCCTGTGGGCAATGATACAGAGTTTGCTATTCCGATTAAAGAGGTTGTAAGTGGGGCGAGAGATTTGCCAGGTGGACTTTGTGCCAAATCAATCTTAAAGGGGGCTTATCCAGAATTAACTTCTGTATATGCTAATTTAATGAAGTGGATGGATCATGAGGGCTATGAATTGATATTGCCACCATATGAAATATATATCACAGACCCAAATCAAACAAAGAATTCTGAGAATTATGTGACAGAGGTGTATTTTCCTATAAAGAAAAAATACTAGGAGGTTCCTATGCAAACAACTATTAATTGGCAAGAAATAAAGCCAGAAATCGTCAGAATGAATAGTGAAAAGCTTTTAAAGCTTGAATCAACAATTAAAAGTGACTATAGCAATATAAATGGTCTTGTAATTGTTAGAGATGGCTATTTAGTCTTTGAAAAGTATTTTAATGATAAAGGGCAAGATGATGTCCAGCATGTAGCATCTGTTACAAAAAGCGTTATATCTGCACTTATCGGTATTGCAATCGAGGCAGGATATATTCAAAGCGTTGAACAGAAGGTGCTGGATTTTTTCCCTGAATATAATGCTGTAGAACCGTACAAACAACAGATTACGATTCGCCATCTTCTAACTATGACAGTACCATATCCGTTTGAGGACTGGCATGAGCCACTTGATGTTCTATGCCAACAACAGGATTGGGTAAAGTATACGCTTGATATAATGGGGGAAAATGGAGATTTGGGAATTTTTAAATACTCTTCAGCAGGAGCCCATTTACTATCAGCCATTCTAACTCAAAGTACTGGTAAGAGCGCTCGAGCGTTTGCAAATGAGCATTTATTTAAACCTCTTGGTATAAAAGAAATTCCCAACTACTCAATGAATGCCTATGAGTTTGAGGATTTATTCGGAAAAAGCGTGAAAGGTTGGGTGCATGATCCAAACGGTATTTCTACAGGAGGGTGGGGGCTAACCCTTACAACACGAGATATGGCACGTTTTGGTTATCTTTATCTAAACAATGGCACTTGGGGGAATAACGGCATTCTTTCTGAAAATTGGATAACAGAATCAACAAAGGGGAACCAAAATAATTACGGCTATTTATGGTGGCTAAGAGAGGAAGATGACATCTTTACTTATTCTGCAATGGGGGATGGAGGTAATATAATTTGTTGTATACCTAAGCTGAAGGTGGTGGTCGCCATTGCATCAGAATTTATGATGCAGCCAAAGGATAGATGGAACTTTATTAAAGAGCATATACTTCCTATGATGCATGATTAATTGATTAACATTTCAATAAAGCCCTTTCTGTTAGGGCTTTTTATAATGGCAAATAAGTTTTTAATTTAATAGTTTCTTATACTTCCACAAAGTCCACAATATACAAAATTTTCGAAAATATGATAAACTTATAGCGTGAAAAAGGAGGATGATAGCATGACTGTACAACAATTTACAGACTATGTGAAAAAAATGAAGCATTATGAGGAAGCACTGAATGTGATTTATTGGGATATGCGTACAGGTGCGCCCAAAAAAGGATTGGCTCAACGCTCAGAGGTAGTTGGAACATTATCAGCCTCCTTATTTGATATGCAAACTAGTGAGGAATTAGGAGAGTTATTAAATACACTAGAATCTAAAAAGGCCGATCTTGATTATGTAACCCTTCGTTTAGTGGAGGAGGTACGTAAAAATTACGATCAAAATAAGAAAATACCACCAAATGAATATAAAGAATACGTTATTCTACAATCTAAAGCAGAAACAGCTTGGGAGGAAGCGAAGGCAACCGATAATTTCGCTTTATTTCTACCTTATTTAGAACAAATCATAAGCTGTCAGAAGAAATTTATTGACTATTGGGGCATAAAAAACGGCTCTCCATATAATACCCTTCTAGATTTATTTGAACCTGATATGACAACAGATGTGCTAGATAATGTCTTTGGTGAATTACGTGAAACAATTGTGTCACTTGTACAAAAAATCGGAGCTTCACCCAATAAACCAGAGACAAGCGTATTATTTAAGCATTTCCCTCGTGAGTCACAGCGTGCACTATCACTAGAAATGCTAGCACAGCTTGGCTATGATTTTGATGCAGGACGTTTAGATGAAAGTGTACATCCATTTATGATTGGCTTAAATCACGGTGATAATCGTATTACTACAAAATATGATGAAAACGATTTCCGCTCTGCGATTTTTGGAACGATTCATGAGTGTGGTCATGCGATGTATGAGCAAAATATCGATGAAAAGCTAGATGGTTTACCGTTAGCAACGGGTACATCAATGGGAATCCATGAATCCCAATCGTTATTTTATGAAAACTTTGTCGGTAGAAATGAAAAGTTTTGGGAGCATAACTACGAGCGACTACAGCACTTTTCACCAGCACAGTTTGAAGATGTGGCATTAGCTGATTTCCTTCGTGCCATTAATATGGTGGAGCCTTCCTTTATTCGCATTGAAGCGGATGAACTGACATATCCATTACATATTATGATTCGTTATGAAATCGAACGTGATTTATTTAATGGCAATTTGCAGGCGAAAGATCTACCGCAAATATGGAATGATAAGTACGAGGAGTATTTAGGTATCCGACCTGTAACCGATGCACAGGGGGTATTACAAGATATGCATTGGTCTGGAGGCATGTTTGGTTATTTCCCATCCTATGCTTTAGGGATGATTTATGCTGCACAATGGAAGCATGCCATGGATAAAGATATTCCAAACTTTGATGAGCTATTGGAAAAGGGGGAGCTCATCCCGATTCGAGAATGGCTTACAGACAAGGTCCATCAATATGGTGCTTTGAAAAAGCCATTTGAATTACTGCAAGAGGCGACAGGCGAGGTCTTAAATGCGAACTATTTAGCAAACTATCTACAAGACAAGTACACAAAACTATATAATCTTTAAAGAAAAAGCGATTTCTCTGAATTTGAGAAATCGCTTTTTTCTTACCACAGCTGGTAGCCTTTTGAGCCTGGTGGTGAATTCGAAATAATATCGATAATTGGAACTGTGTAAGCAAATAAAATTAATGCGACTAAAATAACAAGCCATACTTTAAAGTTTTCTAAAATAGCTGGTGTTGGACCACTTTGTTCATGTACATCACCGACAGGGAATTCTTCCTCACCCTTAGGTGCAAACCAAGCTAATTTAACCACAATATAAATAATCACTAGGATCGCGATAAAGAGAATAGTTCCGCCCACAGCCTGCGCAATTTGATAAGGAATCCAATCATAGGCTTGCGGAGCGCCGCCATATTCTGAGTAATCTGAGCGACGAGGAGCACCAATTAAACCTGCAATATGCATTGCTCCAGACATAATTGTCATACCAACAGCCCATAAAATTCCTGCAAAATTACTTAGGTTATTTAACGATTTTGTGAGTGTGCGACCTGTTAAATGAGGTATTAGCCAAAAGGCAGCACTAAAATAAGTTAAAACAACAGCTGTTGCAATTGTTAAATGGAAATGTCCAGTCACCCAAATTGTATTATGAATTAATTGGTTCATTTGGTAGGATGCATTTACTATACCACCTGCTCCCCCAGGAATAAATGACACCATACCGATAAATGGTACAAAGAAGCGAGCGTCCTTCCATGGTAATTTTTTAAACCAACCGAAAAGCCCTTTACCACCTAATTCACGACCACGTAATTCGAACATGGCAAACATAGAGAAGGCTGTCATTAAGGATGGTACGATTACCGCAAATGTTAAAACAACTTGAATAAACTTCCACGTTCCATCAATACCTGGCTCTGTTAATTGGTGATGGATCCCAACTGGAACAGAGAAGATTAAAAATAACATAAATGAAAGACGTGCTAATGAATCTGAGAAAATTTTCCCACCAATTACTTTTGGAAGGATAACATACCAAATCATATAAGCTGGTAATAACCAGAAGTATACGAGGGCATGACCGAAATACCAGAATAATGTACGTGATAATGCTACATCCACACGTTCGATAAAACCTAAAGACCATGGAAGTAGCTGGAATAGTACAGAAGCAGCGACACCTAATGTTGCTACGAACCACATTAAATTATTTACAACAACCATAAATGATAATAATGGGCTACGTTGTCCGCTTCCTTTGTTTTCTTTCCGCCATTGTGCGTATCGTAAAATTTGACCTGCGCCGCCAACCCAAGAACCAACCACGACTAATGTTAGGCCAAGATAGAAAATCCAATGAGCTTTTAATGGAGCATAAAATGTATATAAAACAGTTGCTTTGTTCAGTAAAACCATTGCAGCAGCAGCGGCTGTGCCAATCGTCATTAACCAGAATCCGATCCAGCCTAAACGACGTTGACTAGCTGAAAAAGTTCCTGAAGTACGACTAACACTAGCAATCTGGAAACCGTAGATAAAGAATGTTGTTAAAATAAGACCAAGTAATACACCATGTACAGTTAAAATTTGATAATAACCTATGCCTGCTGGCAATGTAAATTGACCAGAGCGTACGAAAACCTGTAATAATCCTGCAAGACCACCTAATAATAATGCGATAAATGCCACATAAATATGTGCCATTGCTAGCTTCGCATCACGACGATCCACCTTTGTCAAATTATTATTTAGACTCATTTGGATCCACCACCTTTAGCATAGAGTGCATCATCGTATGTCCAGTACCACAATACTCATTACATACAATTAAAAACTCGCCTACTTCATTTACTTCTGTTACATATTCAGAAATGTAACCAGGCTCAAGCATCATGTTAATATTTGTACCTGCAACCTCAAAGCCGTGCATCACATCTTCACTTGTTGCGATAAACTTAACTTTTGCTCCGAGTGGAACTTCAATGACAGGAGGATTGTAATAAAATGCAGAAGCTAAAACAACAACCTCATAATCCCAATCCTTACCTTCCACTTTATGAACGCCTGGATTATCAAATGGCGCAAATTCCTTTACCTTTTCATAATCTAGTGTTTTTTTACCATTGTTCGGATGTGAGCCTTGATGGAATGCACCGATGCCGAGAATAATAAGGAATGCTACTAAAGTAGCAACCCCGAACACAAGCCAATACTTCTCATACTTATGTATGTGCATATGTCTCTGTCCTTTCTTAGTAGATTAAAAACGTCCGATGAACAAATCGAAGCAGTACACCCAAAGCAAGATAATAATGATGCCTACTCCAAATACTGCATAGAGTGAACCTTTCAAATTCTCGTCGGATTTCTTTTTATTTGCCATTTCTGCTCCTCCTCCGCTTTTTATAGTGATCTTTCTTATTGCCATAATATAAAAATAAATCTATTTTAGATGTGAAAAAAATCACACAATGGAGGGGATTGTGTGAAAAAAGTGTGAAATATAAGCCTGGATAAAAAAGAAGCTACCTCAAAAGTCATTGAGATAGCTTCAGGCATATAGAATTTGACGTTATTTTTATCAAAATTACTTATTTTTCAAGAAATTTTACTAATCAAATATTCTTATGGGCCTTTAGTGGCCACTGTTGCAAATCGCAGAACGAATTCATAAATGTCCGAAACAGTAGCATAGGATATATCATTTGGAGCAGTTGAAGATTCTCGAAATCTATGCTTCTTCCTCAATTGTTAATAGAACTGTTAGTCCACCAACACTAGGAATTGTAACAGGGAGTACAAACGCTTTTTCAAATCCGTACAATTTTGTGTTCCCAACCATCACAGTTGGAGGCGTAATATCAATTTCTAAGCTTTCTTGTCCTACAGTTGTACATAAGTTACCTGCAATCATATTGCCAAATTCCCCTGTGAAGGATTCTAACATTTCTCCCTCAAGCGGCATTCCGAACATCGTATTACCAATGCCACTAAATATTTCAGGAGAGGAATCAATGATGACACGGCCCTTTATATCTCCAATTAAGCCAATTAATACACCCATTTGCTGCTGTTGAAAAGGTTCCGAAATAATACTTGGTGTTTTCACTTCAATATCCATGGGTAGAATCGATTTTAAAGCATGAATTGTCCCGTTTAAAATAGTTTGAAAGTACTTCGAATTACTCATCATTACCGCATCCTTTTTCCGACTTTTCTACATCTTACCATGTTAAAAGGGTAAGATGAAAGTATGTCTTGACGAATTACAGGGAAATTTATATTATATTAATGAGAATGATTTTCAAATTCAATCAATTAGTACTTTTTTCTTTTCAAAACGATGTTTTTAATTCAAAATCTTTATTTAAAAGGAGCGGTCAGCAATGACTTTCGTATTTATTGGAGCTGCAGTGGTAATCTATATTGGAGTAGGAAAATACGTCATGAAACAGGCGACTGCACATTTAAAATAACAAAATGATTTTATGCCATGAAGAGCATGCTTCTATTATTGAGAAGGCATGCTCTTCATGTTGTTGAAATACTATTATGTCAATGAAATCAAGGTGACAAATTAAAAAGTATAGCCCTTTTTCAAAACGAG
>NZ_JBXAPF010000045.1:0-39465 GCF_058803665.1 Lysinibacillus sp. GW821-FHT14F06 | reverse complement strand
TCTTGGCTAACCTCTACTTCTGTCTTCGGGGTTCGGGACTTACACCCTATAGTTCATGCACATGCCGGGCGCACACAGAAAAGGATTGACCTATCAAAAATAGGCAATCCTCCTTTTAATTATTTAACTGCTTCTAACACACGTACAAATTGTCCTTTAGAATGTGGGTATCCTGCTTGTGTAATTTTTACCTTCACAAGCTGTCCAATTAGACTTTCAGGGCCTTCAAAGACTACTTTTAAGTAATTATCTGTATAGCCGGTTAGTAGCCCTTCTTCCTCACTACCGTCATGGACAAATTCTTCTGGAATAACCTCTAATACTTGATTTTCGAAACGAGAGGCATATTCCTTTGCCAACTGGTCATTTAAAGTGATTAATCGGTGAACACGTTCGTTTTTAATATTCTCATCAATTTGGTCCTCCATACGTGCAGCCGGTGTCCCTGTACGTGGAGAGAATGGAAATACATGCAGCTCAGAGAATTTATGATCTCGAATAAAGTTATATGTTTCCATAAACTCTTCTTCCGTCTCACCTGGGAAACCTACTATAACGTCAGAAGTAACAGCTAAGTCTGGTAAAGCCTCGTTTAGTTTTGTTAAGCGTTCTCCAAAGAACTCCATTGTATATTTACGACGCATACGTTTTAAAACCGTGTCAGAACCTGATTGGATTGGAATGTGTAAGTGATTAACAACAATATTTGATTCACGTAAAACTTCAATGACTTCATCTGTTAATTGACTAGCCTCAATTGAAGAAATACGTAAGCGTTTTAAGCCTTTCACATTCGCCTCTAAATCACGTAGTAACTGCGCTAAGTTATAATCTTTTAAGTCTTGTCCATAGCCACCTGTATGAATGCCTGTTAGTACAATTTCAAGATAACCTGCTTCCACTAATTGTTGTGCTTGGTGTAGTACTTCCTTAGGGTCTCGGGAGCGCATTAACCCGCGAGCCCATGGAATAATACAAAAAGTACAAAAGTTATTACAGCCCTCTTGAATTTTTAAAGATGCACGTGTACGGTCTGTAAATGCTGGAACATCTAATTCCTCATATACACGATTTTTCATAATGTTGCGTACAGCATTAATTGGTTGGCGTTCAGTACGATATTGATCAATATAGCCCAGCAATTTTGTACGATCCTGTGTTCCTACAACAATATCAACTCCAGGAATTGCCATAATTTCTGCTGGAGATGTTTGAGCGTAGCACCCAGTAACACAAATGACAGCATCTGGGTTTTGACGTACAGCTCGACGAATCACCTGACGAGATTTTTTGTCCCCAGTATTTGTTACAGTACATGTATTTATGACATAAACGTCTGCCTGACGATCAAATTCAGTACGCTCATAGCCTTGTTCTTTAAACAGCTGCCAAATAGCTTCAGTTTCATAATGATTTACTTTACAACCTAGAGTATATAGAGATACGGTTTTCGTAAGCTCGTAGCTCATAATATATATCATCCTTTCAACATCACATTACATTGTGTTTCTTACTTTACTTATTTTTAATGTACTTAATTTAGATACGTGAACTATAATAACACAAACCTTTTGAAATCAATACTTTTAAGATTTTTTTATTGTACATGGTACTTTTTAAACGCATCTCTTTTTCTCTCTTCACTTACAGGGGCATATCTGAGCGTAGTAGATGGGTTTTCGTGCCCCAAGAGATGTTGTAAGTCTGCTAGTTCGATTCCTGCATCCATTGCGAGTGTAGCAAATGTGTGACGCATTACATGAGGTGTTAAAGGCTTACTAACTTGTGATGATTGTTCTATTTTATCTATTTGATATTGTATTCCCCTGTTAGTTAATCTTCTGTACGGTTTACGATCCGTAATAAATAACGCTTCGCAATCGTCTGACCGTGATTTCAAATATCTTTTCAAATGATAAAGTGCTTTGAAGCTGAGAAACACCTTTCTTTCCTTACTCCCTTTTCCAAAAACTACAACACTCATATCTTGCCAATTAATATCTTTAATATTTAGCGAGCTTAGTTCACTCAATCGGCAAGCTGTACTATAAAACACTTCAATTAAAGCTCGTTGGCGCATTGTTTCGCATGATTCCCTCACAAGTTCTAATTCTTCAATAGTCAACCCCTCTCGAAGCCTTTTAGGTGTTTTCGGAGTCTTTATCTTTGCGGTTGGATTTTTAAGTAGCATTTCTTCTTGCACTAACCAGTTATAAAATGAGCTAATAATTGTTAGTTTGGTGGCGATAGTTCCGCTTTTTAAATGGCTTTGAGCAGCTAAGTATTGACGTATATCAGCTGTCGTGACACGCATAATATTTTTCTGAATAAACTTTATAAAACGTTTTAATTCATATTTATAATTGGAGATAGTTGATGGTGAATAATTTTCTAATTTAATGGAGTTGACATACATTGTTAGTAGATTTTCATTACTTTCAGATGCATCTATTTCATCTTTTGCTTCAATGGAATATGTAGATAACAAATCATCCAAATACAAAGCAAGTTTTGTCTCGTCATATTCTTCAGAAACCATTTTGACAACTGTTATTATTTCATTTAATACGTGTAGTTTTGACATAACTTACCTCCCGAGTACATATAGCCTACCTCTTATTTTCCAACTGTTCTTGTGTAGTAGATCACCCAATAAAAAGGTGGTCTTTTTCTATTAAATAGCTTTGCCAATCGCTCTAAGTATTTCTAGAAATAACGGAGACATTTGTATTAATACATAACCTAATCCAGCATTCATTATTGTATTCCAAGCTCGCTCACTATTTCCAAGCATGAAAAAGAAACAACCGCCAACCATGATTACGCTGGCTATCGGAAAACTAATCGCTACTAAAATTTGCACTAGTGGATCTAAAGCAGTCGCTAATATCTCTAATGACTTTTCAGCAATCACACCAGTTGGTTGAGCAATAGCATTAACTGGCATTGTGGAAGGTATTTGTGCTATTACTGGTTCTAATACCTGTTGTTGTACTGGTGCGCTTACAGGCATAATTGTGGAGGAATAAGCATCATTGATTTTGTTAAACATAAATACCCCTGTACCAACTGCTACTGTGGATGGTATAGCTGCAGCCAAAGCTACATGCCTTAATGTTGCATATTTTTCATCACCAACAAAACGGTCCGAATAATCCGTGTACTCATTTACAGGCACTACCTCAGTTTTAATACGTTTTTTAAACATTTATATTCCTCCCTTATTGAATATCATTTATCGTATACACCTTGCATTTTAGCCCCTCACAAGCTTCTTCAAGTTGTTTGCGCCTTAATTCAGTTGTAGTAAGCCATACAACAGTTGGATAGTAACCAATCTGCTTTATTACATTCTCCATTAGTAATTTGTATCGTTTAATCTTTTCACGGTTCTCCTTCATAGTTTGAAAGTTATCGACTTCTAAAAAATGCTGAAATCCATTGCGTGAGAACATGCCATCTACAATAATTGAAGTGGTACCATCCGATATTTTGATTTCATTCTTCCAATCACTCGGGCACTTATAAAATAGCCAAAATTCATTACGCATAATGGTATGTTGTACATGGCTACCTTTTCTACGGACCTTGTCACAGTCAACGTATGTGCGGCCTAAATTATTGAGGTAATAAATCGTTTCATAGCCGTCTCGAATGGAAGATAAAAAACTTGATAAATTATGGAGGACCCTATTTGTATTGCGTTTCTTTCCCAAATTGAAATATCGACTTATTTGATCACGCGTCATAAAATCAAACTTCTTCAAAAGTAACAGTATGCTCTCGTCTCTTGATGACAGTTGTTTCTTCAACGCGCTCTCCTTTCTTATCGATAATGTGAGGTTGAATAATATCATGGATTATTTGTGGTGTGATTAGTGGCGTTTGTAATATTTCACGTTTGTCAGCTGTTTGGTATATTGCTCTACCCTTAACCATTGGTAATAACTCTGCCCCTTCTGCATCCAGTACAACACGTGAAGCTACTCCTGATTGCACTCTAAAACATAACTTTGCATCCGCATTTTGTTTAACCTGTCGTGGAATAACATCACCTACTGGATATTGCGTAGCGACAACTAGCCTAAATCCTAGCCCAGCACCTAGTCTTGCTATTTGTGACATAATCGTTTGACATTCTTGTTTTAATAATTTTTCCTCACGTGTAACAGATTCGGAAGCATTAAGCTCCCCTACCTCGTCAATGACTACAAAGTAACGTTCTTTAATGCCTGCTTGCTGTACATTCTTTTTTCCTAATCGCTTTAAATCACTTTGAATATCGCGCATCTTGTCATATGCAATCTGTAATGTGTGAAGGGCCTCATGTGGCTCGTAAGCAATGGAGATCGTCTGTTTAATATTTTCATAGTCACATAGTTCCACTCCACCTTTAAGGTCAATTAAATAAAGTTTTGTGTGCTCTGGTTCACATTGCACCAGACTACAAATTGTTGAATTTATGAAGTTACTTTTGCCATATCGTGTAGCACCACCAAGGACTACATGTGGCACCATTTCAAAGTCGTGATATTTGAACTCGTTACGTACTCTAGTGACACCTACAGGCACTCTCCAACATTCTCCTGGTGTAAATGACACTTCTTTTGCTAATGGTTTTTCATACACCCTGACAATTAATAAGCCATCATAAGCTAATTCAATTTCCTTTTGTTCAGTAAGCTTTGCCTTCCATAATTGTTGAAGCTGTAGGATAAGGTTCTTATTAAAATCTAACTGTTTTAAATCACCAAACGTAATAATCTTCCTGCGATTATTTAGCCCATCTTCAAATACTTTTAGCTTTGCTTCATAATCAGCGAATGAACGCCCCAACGGAATCCTATAGTGATATTCCCACCCCCACTCATACTGCTTTTTCTTCACTAATTGAGTCGTCAATGTGTCCTTGCCATCTCTAATATTCAATCCAGAAAGTGACATGATCCGTTGAATCTTTCCAGAATCATTAGAAGATAATCCTTTATGTTTTGAGAATGCTTTTAAAGCAATTCCACCCATTAATCCAGTTGTAAAAATTTCAAACAGCACACTTTCATCCTTTCTTTAATTTCATTAGCGTCACGGTTCTCTTACGTAGTAAGAGTTGCTTGTATCGAGTATTTCAATATGAAGCTCAAAGTATGATACAACAGCATTTCATCTATGCCCGATTCAATACTTGCGTGGCAATCAATCTGGCAAAGCATCGGGTATTTCAATGAGCATAAAAATCACCATTCAAGCCAATTATCCAATGATGGTCTACTTATTAATTGTGGACGGCTATCATGCTCTGTTAACCAATTATAGAAAGGTACTGGGCGTTCTTTAGCTGGAGTTTCTTCTATAGATGATGTTTTATATGCCTTATTATTTAAACGTCCTACAGCTTTGTTATAAGCCCCTGCGAACACTGCTCTTAATGTATTTGCGATAGTTAATGTGCCGTTCGCAATATCACATAAAATGTTAACCAAAACGTCTTTAGCGTTCACAAAATCACGTGTATCGTTCATTTTTGTAGCCAGTATGCACTTATGCAGCTGGTCTTTTAAATCATCACTTAAAGTCAGTGAGTGGGTTAAATCAAACAGCATCACTTGGTACTCATTCATGTATTCTTTTTTCTTTTCATCTTGCAAAGCCAATTCATTACTAAGACTCATAATATTATTTGCTTGTTTAGAACTTAAAAGATTAAAAGAACTAGATGGTAGCTCTCGAGATTGTGAAGTGCAAACCTTGCTCTCACAAGGCTTTTCAGTGTTTTGACGGTCAGACATTGACGGTGAGACATTGTAAGGCAAGATAATATAAATGCTTGCTCCCTGACCGCCTTTACTCTTTACAGTCGTTTCTTTCTTGATGATTCCTAATGATTCCAATTTATTAATTGCGCGATAAACGGTTTTTGTACTGATCTCCAATGAAGAAGCAATTGTAGAAGCTTTCAAATGACATACTCCTGGATGCTCTAAGCTGTGGCTAGCGAGTTTATAAATAATAGCTCGTTCTGATTCAGTCAAATCATAATAGTGAACCGCCATGTGGTTCTCCACACTCTTATCCATATCTGCTACTGAATCGAATGTTGTGTATTGTGCTAGGTATTCGAATGCCATTTGTTTTTCACCTCGTTTCCATTTGTGATTAACACATGAATAACTTTTGAAACTTTATAGTTACATTATACATAATACAATTAACTTGTAAACACTTTATGATTAATTTTTTAATTTATTAGTTTACACTGTAATTTTTAAGTGTATAATTAAAGTGCCGATATAAAACGAAAGATGGTGTTAAAGTGGGTAAAACTGAAGAAATAAAAATACTTTTAATCAAAACAGGAAAGACAGTAACAGAGATTGCTGAAGCATTGGGGACATCATCACAAAATTTATCAAACAAAATGCGTCGTGACGATTTTAAAGTTAGTGAACTAGAAGAAATAGCAAAAGTATGTGGAGCAAAATTCGAAAGTAATTTCCTACTGGATGATGGAACTAAAATATAAAAAATAAAAATACTTATTATGTTGCAGATAACTAATATTGGTTGTCTGTTTTTTTATGTACAAATAAAAAGACCAGGCACTCATTTTGAAGTGAGTCCTGGTCATTTATTTATATGGCTTAAAAGTAATTCTTCAACCTGTGTTTTCAAGGCTTGGTTAGCGTAACGTAATACTTCATCCTCTCCTGGTGTGGAAACAGTGAGATCACTAAAATACTCCCCTACTTTTTCCCACTTAACAAACTTTATTTTATCCTTTGCCAATAACCTTTTTGTATTGTAATAATCATTTGTTATTGCTTTTAATAGACCATCAATTATTGGCGCATACACTTTCACCATTTTTAAATTTTCTATTACAGCAAAATCACGCTGCAACGACTGGATAGCTAAATCATGTATCACAAATTTGTGTAACATACTACGTTGTTCTGCTTTTAGCATAATACCCTCCTTCAATAAGAACATTCGTTTTTATCATTTTAGAACAAACGTTTCTATTTAATCAAGTGTAATTTCTGGAATTAATCCGTTGACGGACTTTTCGAAGTGTGATATATTTATATTAACAAATAACCGACAACGGACATTTAAAGAGGAGGTAGTATGATGAATGTTATGAAAAGAGCTTGGGAAATCGCTAAAGAAGGTGCAGCTAAATTCGGTGGATCAGTAAAATCTTACTTCTCTGCTTCTTTGGAAATAGCATGGTCTGAAATGAGAAAGGCTGCTAAAAAGTTCGTTGAGCAAATGAAAGAGGTTTATGCATTTGGTTACGAAGCAGACCGTCTACAAATCACATTCAAGGAATGGAAACGAAACACAGACCTACATCGTTTGTATATCAACATCGAGACAAATAATGGTCGCTCTCTAAACACTCTTTTCATATCTTTGAAAGATGGAAAAGTTAGTGTACAAGGTCGCAATGCTACTTTTAAAAGTCTTGGCGAAAAAGTAGCTAAAATTGTTGAGGCACACAAAAATGAAATCATCACTAAATATGTAGCCTAGGAGGAAAATTGAGATGAACGTTTTAGACAACATAATAGATACAAAAGAGGCATCTGAGTTATGGGACCTTTCACAAGATCACATCAAACGCATGTGTAAGTCTGGTGAAGTAATAGCTAAAAAAATCGGGAACAGTTGGGCAATTGACGCTACTCAACCAAATCCGAAAAAATATCGCTTAGAAGGACTGGAGGATAAAAGGATGTATTTAAAACATGTAGACACTGGTGTAGTTAAAACAATGGCTGAATGGACAGAAATTGTAGTTCGTGAATTTACAGAGATATATAATGAGGATGAGTCACTTCAAGAGGATTTTAAAAATGTTCAAGAATATTTAAAGTGGGCTGAACAGCGTGGGCACTTTTATAATGATTTAGTTGAGTGTGATAAAAACGGAAATGAAATCAATTATATAGAGGATTAGGGGTAGATAATCTTTACACTTCCCTTATACAAAAGTAGGTGAATATATGCAAAAAAGGACGAAGATAGAAATTGATGATCGTTTTGAAAAATTAGTTGTAAAAGAAAAAAAAGGAGCAAAAAGAAGCTCTACTGGTCATCATCAAGGTTTAGTTTATTTGTGTGTATGCGAATGCGGAAGAGAAACAGAAGTTCTTGGGGATAATTTAAAAAAAGGAAATACAACATCTTGTGGTTGTAATGCCGATTATGAAAAATTTAGTGCAAATATGCGTAAAACTCTAAAAGATGAATTGTCTATTGATGGCGTAAAAGTACCTTTGTTAACGAGAAATTCTAAGATTGGAAAATCCGGAGCAAAAGGAATAACTGTCGATTATAACAGAAAAGGTGAGGAAGTTTATGTTGTTAGAATACGGGTTAAAGGTAAAAGTTACTATGGTGGTAGATTTACGAATTTAGAAAAAGCTATGAAAAAACGTAAAGAATTAGAAGATAAATACCACCAACCTTACATTGAGGAATTAAAAAATCGTAATAAAAAATGACCAGGTTCACATTTTTTTGTGATTACCTGGTCATTATGCATTGTTAAATATTATCTTCAACATATTTCATTGTACGAGCTAAAAATGCTGCCATGTGGGCGCGTGTTAACTTGTTATGTGGTTGAAATTTCCCATCAGGATAACCTGTAGTAATACCTGCATTGACAATACTTTGAATAAAATTGGCACCAAAATCTGCATAATCCACATCTTTAAACAATCTAGTTCCTGTTGGAACATCTTCTAAAGGTAATTGATAAGCATTAATCAACATTATTGACATTTGAAGCCTTGTTAAACGTCCTTTTGGGTTAAATTCATATGGTTTATATCCATTAGCAATCCCTGCTTCAACTGCAGACTGAATGTATCCACTGTTTACATTTGATTGTGACACATCATCAAATTTTGTCTCTCTTGGTGTACCATCTAGCCCTACAGCTTTAGCAATCATTACAATTGCTTCTTCTCTTGTAACAAAATCAGTAGGTCTGTACTTCCCACCCTTATCCAATACACCGTTTTCTACTAAATAGTTAATGTCTTTAAAGTTAGGGTGATTTGTAGGTACATCGTCAAATACTTGAGTTTCCTTTGCTGAAACACCAGGTAAAGCTAGAGTTAAAACTAAAATAAATGTGATAATCGATGTTAGTATTTTTTTCATCAATATCCCTCCTCTAACTTATTATACCTAATCACATTTTTATTGACATTTTATTTATCGCGTCTTTGTTGAATTGTAATATACAACCCGATTAAACGATCAGTGGTCATTTAGTTTATGCACTCACAATATTTGTTACTTGTGCAAGTTTTGCAACTTTAATTTTATTCGCCCCTAACTGAGCAGCATCTATACCTGTAAAGGTACCTGTTTTCACCCTCCATAGTTTGTTGTCAGGTTCAATATAAGCGACCCACCCGAAACGATGTTTTAGGACATCCAATACATTTTCGGCTGCTTGTAATGTACCATATGTTCCTGTTAGTATTCGATACTTATTGTTATCTGTAGTTGGTTTAGGCACCTGTACAACGCCTGCTTTCTGAATCATCTTCAAAAACTCACTCCAAGGTATGTTTCCTGAACGGATTTCTCGAGGACAGTTCTTACCACTATAGTAATTATGTTGTACTACATCATTTATAGTTAGTTTCTCATCCTTCAAAATCTTAGCAATTAAAGCAGCAGTGTTTTCTAAAGTCTTTTTATAATCACCATCACTGTTTACACACATTTCAACATGGATGCCTTCCGAATTACCTTTAGCTGTTCCAGCAGCCCAACACTGCCACTTATGTTCGAATGATTGCACAGCCTCATTACAATCAACTTGCCAATGCCATGAAGCAGAACGACTATTGCCATTCGCTTGTAGCCTTGCGTGAGCATCCGCATCTGAACCTGTACGGTAGTTATCAGTGCCATGAACAACTACTTTTCTTTTGGTATTACCTTTTCCATTTGTGACCTTTGCTGCTTGAGCATCAGATACTAGCTTTTTACGTATTACTACCATTATTTATTCCCCTCCAAATCATCACGTGGTTTGTTATATCCAAGTGCTTGTTCACTGTCTGCAGTACCAGTTGTCGTTGGATCAATAACCACACCTATGAGCACTAAAAAAGCGAGCACAGTGTTAAATAACTCTGTTACTCGCTCATTATAAATTGTTGTATCGTAACCAAATAATGCGACAACTTGTTGGACTAATAATAAAATCAATGCAAATGCTGCCACTAAAAACGGTTTGTGTTGCAAACGAATTTTCCAATTGATCTTCATATTTATTTTCCCTCCATTTTATCTAATCGTTTGTGAGCTGACTTTTGTGATTCCTCAAGGCGAGTGATTCGCTCACCATGTGATAACACTAACTTTTCAGTCGCCTTCCCATCGATTTTAATCTCATCAATGGAATCCCGAATATACCTCACATCTGCTTGTAATTTTGCATTACTAGATGCGTTTTCAGAAGCTTCCTGTTTTAATAAATTTGCCTCCGTCGTGGATGAATTAGCCTTATTTAATGAGTAGCCTAAAACAGCCACGATTGTTCCCACTACTGCTAATAAAACGCCTATTTCAATTGACATTACAACACTTCCTTTTTTCCAATATAAAAAGCACCCTCAATTGAGAGTGCTTAGTTCTAATCATTATATCTTTCAACCTTTAGGATGTGTGAAGTATTGATGTATGTATCATTTTCTAATTTTAATAATTTAATGGTAAAAACACCAGCCAAATTAGAAAGACTTTTAACAAAGTCAGTATGGTATACATCAATAATGTATTCTTCACCTGTAATGATAGTAATTTTAGTTTTCACTAATATCCCTCCTTTCATCTTTATCCTACTTCGACAAAAGGAAAGTATTTCCTGCTAATTTTAAAAATAACACTAAGCTTCTGCTTGTGTTTCTGTTTGTATAGATGTTACTGGTAATACACTAACAATAATGTGCTTGTTAATGATTGCCCCACCAATGTTGACAAAGTTAATTTTTTGGTCATTTAACGTTTGTGTAAAAGCAGTCACATCAAACTCCGCATTTTTTAAATCTATAGCCTGTCCATTGTTTAGTTGTACTTGATAATCCATAGTTATCACTCTCCTTTTAATCGTTTATTTTTTTAAATCTACATATCCTACATCACTTCCATCGAGCCTGAAATAAATTCTAGGATTAGTAGAATTACTATTATAGTTAATACTTAAACCTTCCATATTTGCTAGTGCTACGTTTTGATAGTTTACAGTTATTTTATTTACATTTACGCCAAGAAAAGCATTCATTTCTAAACGATCACCACGATGAGATATTGCTCCTCCCGAACCACCACCAAACTTTATCGTCTTGGGTTGAGCATCCCAATAATGGTCACCTATATGCAGAACATTGCCTATAAAAACATCATCTGTAATACGAATATTAGCTGAATTTACCTGTACTCCATTGATTGTACCAGCGTTTATAGTACCTAATTGTCCAGTAATTTCTGACAATACATTTACTGCTCCAACTAAATTAATCTTTGATGCATGAATATCAATGGTTGTAGCTGTTTGATTAATCATCGACACGACAGTGTTTCCCGTAAAATCTGTGACACTAACTTTAGATTGTATTTGATAAGCATTTTGAGTAATACTACTTTCAGCATTGCTCATACGATTACCAAGTCCATTTATTTGTGTTTGTTGACTTGTTACAGTTGACTGTATTTGTGAAGCTGATTGAGATACTACAGATACATCGTTTCGGACTGTTTGAATATTGTTGTTAATTGTAGTGACCTGAGATGTTACTTCACTTCTAATTTCTGTAGCTGTTTGGGTAATTTTGCTACTTAAATTGTTATTGAGGTCTGTAACACTTTGAGTGATACTGTCAGCACGGATGTTAATAGCTGCAATTGATACACCAATCTCTTCAACTTCTAAATCAATCCGGTCATTGGTTTGTTCAAATTTGGAACGATAACGTTTGTCATTTGCGTTAATTGTAGCTCGCTGATTCAATAAGGCATCCACAATACTTTTCTCTAATGCATTGCCAACTTCAATTTCAGAATTGCTGTAATCTCGTCTTGTCTTTTTACTGAGAATACGGGTTTGATATTCTAGTTCAAGTTCCTCATGTATGAGCCATACTGCATCACCTACATCACCATCAACTGTTGTTACCTTTACTTTAATATTAGTCTCAGGTGCTGGAGGTAGTTCACTTGCTAAACGTGCTGTCATTTCCTCCACTGTTTCAATATTTTCGTCATGGATAGGATCAGCAATGCGTATACCGATTCGTGGTGAATTTGCTAAAGGTGAAGTATACGTAATATCAATTCCCTCTGCACCGTAGCCTCGTATCTGCGTTTTTAAACTTGCAGTATTAATGCTGTATGATAAGGTTTCGATGTTATGACGGTAACGAAACTGTATGTCATTATCTACACCGATTTGCTTAGTAAAGCGAATGATTTTACCAGGTAATATTTGACGTTCACAATTAAATACAGAGCATAATTGCTCTATTAATACAATAGTATTTCCTTCACCGAAATTTGGTAGTAATTGATAACCATCTACATCTACATTGATAAAAGTCCAACCAGTACCAGCTAGAACATATGATATAAAATCACTAAATGTTCGCGTACCACCATAAATGTCATATTTATAATCATCAGCTAATGAAAAATAAATGTGTACAGCTGTAGCTTTTTTCGAGAAGCTATCTCCACTATAATCTTTCACTACATATTCATGACCGTCTTCATCTTCAATGATGGTTTCGAAATCTAATAAAGAATGCCCTGGGTTTTTCTCATGCAAAAAAGAGCTAAATGAGATGCGTAGTGCCCCATTCAACTCTTCATATTTTTCATAATTGGCTTCTAGGATTGGCTCTATTTGAGAGCCGTTCATAACCATTAGCATAATTCCTCACCTACTGCACCATGAAGATTTATTGTACTACATGTTCCTATAGTTACATCCGTTGAGGATTCATTTATTATTTGAACAATAGATTTTCCCTTATCACCAACTAAAATGATTTTTGATGCTTCAATTGTAGTAACGGATGGAGTGATAGAAACCATCGACTTTACTCCATTTTCCCAAACTGTACAAATCATTTTGTCCTCACTCATTTCGATTGTAGACATACATTCACCTTCTTTCTAATAAAAATACGCCACTCAATTGGAGTAGCGCTTACTGAACAATATGGAACGATTAAACACCTTCTGTAGCTGTTAAAATGTAATCTTCAACAGCTGCACGATATGCCTCGTTAGTCACATCATCAATAACATACATTTTGTTTGTTTTTGGATTTAAACCACCTGACATAATGCGCTCTGCGGCTATTCTTACAACGATTTGATTAACATTATTCATTATAAAATCCCTCCATTTTCTAAGTCTGTTTGCAATAATAAAGCATCCTCAAGTTCACGGATGCGACGTTGTTCCTCCGTTTCAGAAATATCATAAGATACGACCACAGGATTTCCTTCTTCATCGATACGATCAATATAGTGTGTATTGTAATCTATGGAGCCAAAAGGAATATCAATAAAATCAACCTCTGTAACATTAGGGTGTGGAGCTACTTCTCCTTGATGCTCTCCTGTTTGATAAATTATTACACCAGTTGGTTTATCAAAAATTACTCTATTACATATTTGCATTTAGTTCCTCCTTTATAATTGTGATAAAAGTATATAGGGTATATTTCTTGCGGCAGAATTGTAATTTAACGCGTTATAAAATCTAAAAGTAACTCTCCATTGACTCCCGACTTGCTCTGGTATTGCTCTTAAGGTGTGAAAACCATTACTATATGCGTCAGTTCCTTCCCAACGTTCAGTGCCATTAAAAATAACAGCTCCGACTTCATCTGTGTATGCCATCACAGGTTGAAAATCTACTAGTGGTGTTACATAGTTTTGACTTGTTGCTTTAGGTGCAAGAGCAGGTACGCTAAAATTACCTTGAACTTCTTTTCTACCACTTGGTATAGCTCTAATATTAGCAGCCATTTGAGCACCTGTAGCATCAGGACTTGTTGGTATGGCCTTGTCAGTGATAGCCTGCGCTACATTTGTTTTGACATCACTGACAGATTGCTTTAAATCTACACCATCTACTAGTAAGCGACCTTTTACATAAACATCCCCATTATTCCAAAATTCTGTAGCTTTACCCCAATTCCAATCTACGCCATTAATTGATGTTGATGGTGCAAGGTAAACTCTGTTGTTATTCGTGTGAAACGTATAGCTTGGTTGACCAAGAGATTTCATAATAAAAGGATATTGATTTGTGCTTACTAACATTTGAGTAAAGGTATTTTCTTTATCCAGTATTGCAAAACTAGATGTTTGTGGTGTCCATGGAAAACCATGTACTGTAGGAGAACCAGTATCTAAACAGCCTGACGTAGTATTTTTTATATCAGCAAATAGTGTATCGTAAGTACCTATCATTTCCACCTTGACGGTTATAGGGTTTCTAGCGGCAGGAGCTTTGTATAAAGGAAGAGATATTCCTGTAGCATTGTAGTCAATGTTGCCTATAAAGTAGTCTCTAGCAAAGCTAGGAGAAATAGATAATATCGTTTTAGAATAGTAACCAAGATCACCTTCATACTTGGCAATATTGTGTATCACCTCTGTACCGCCTGAAACGGCAGAATAAGCACCTGACGTAACATATGTTACTTTTATAATTCCTGAGAAATTAACTACAGGTATTAGTATATAGAAGTTCTCTACATTGACACTTGAAGTCCATTCCTCTGCCAACAAATTAAAAGTCCTAGATACTGTTTTCTTTCCTAAGTTAGAAATATTCGTATCATTATAAACACCTTTTTGCCATGAGTTATCAACTTCAGGTTTCATTTGTTCCAATTGTGCAGTAATTTCCGTAAGATCAGCGTCCTGTCCTGGTGGTCCCTGTGGTCCTTCTGGACCTCGAGGTCCTGTCTCGCCCTTTAGCGATTCAATCCATTCCTCCATCGTACCCTCAAAGCCATTTTCTACAACTAAATCGTATGCTGATTTACCTTCTGGACCTTGGATTGGACCTACGTTCTTCCAGCTATCTGTGTCATCCTGCCAAACGTAAAGATCTCCACCAATCATATAAGCGTCTCCTGCTGAACCAGTAGATGGTAGTTCAGCTTCGCTTGGTAAGCTACTAATGATAGTTACACCTGTGCCGTCTTTGCCATCTTTACCAGGTAATCCACGCGGTCCTTCAAGTCCTTGTGCTCCTTTTGAAGCGACCAATTGCCAATGGTCATTTGTTATCGCAGAAGGTGTAGGTGGTGGATTACCTTTTGTATCTTGACGAGCAATAAAGCTACTACCATTTAGTGTGACAATGTTATTGGTAAAATACTGTACATCATTGTTATATTCCGATTTTGCCCCTAGCTGATTCACAAAATTTTGCATAGAAAATATTGCATTACGCGCATCCTGTGTAGCAACCTGTGCCTCTTGAATCGCCTGATTGGTACTATCTGTAGCTGCATTAGCATTTGTTGCAGCATTATTTGCATTTGTAATGGCATCTTGTAATGTGGCTAGTGTACTGGATACCGTTTGTAGTGCTGTTTGCAATGCTGTATTGTTTGCCTGAATCGCTTCTTGTGTCGCTGTATTATTGGCATCTATAGCTTGTTGTACGGCAATATTGGCATCCTCAACAGCTTTATTTAGTCGTTCTAATAATGCATCAACTTCTCCACCAGCAAGAATGTTAATTTGCGTTTGTAATTTAGTTAATCCAGCAATGATTCTCTGCCAGTTGTCATTGATTTTATTTCTTTCCGCTCGACTAACTGGAGATTCAGTTGTATGCAAGCTAATAACCATATTTTCACCGCCTTATAAATATAAAAATCTAAAATTAAAAGCGATACTATGGACAGTACCGCCTGAGATAGAGAAATTATTATTGCCAGCTGCTATTGATAACAGCTTTTTATTTGTATTTTTAAAATCAGATACATGGTTTTTAAAGGTTTGAACGCCCCTTAAAATTAATGTGTCATTTTCATTCAATGGTCCGTTATATTGATAGGTTTCACCTGTTGTATGATTAGTTATCATTACATAACTAAAAGAACCTCTTAAAATTATTTCTAAGTCATGTTGTCGTGGATCAATGTGGACATTACCATAATTCTTCACAGTAAAGTTGTTGCTACTAAATGAGTATGCCAAATCCTCATCCCAGTAAATTCCCATCCCCCATTGCCATTTATCAATATCCCATTCTTTCAGGTCCATTGTTGTTGGGACAGATTCAGCAAAGATGTTCTCACATATAAATTTAATTTCTAGCTCTCCAACCTTCCGTAACAATTCGTTTGGAGAATAACTTTCAGCTAGCCTTACCTTCCAGCGCTTACCTGGTTCAGCACCAAAAATAATGTAAAAATATTCCTTGCGAGCAAATAAAGCATTAATATCTGCCACAAATAGTTTAAAATCATTATAGTCAAATGCCTTGTACATAAATTTTGCGGTAATGATTCTTCCACTAAAACGTGTTTTAGTAAAAATAGCTCCGTCTCGGTCTTCCACAATTGAAGATTGATGCTCTATTGAAACTGAAGGAATGTAGTATTTTAATAATTTTAAACTATACATGCTCATTAAGATTTCACGGCTATCTTTTAAAATCATTCTCATAGACTCATCCCTCTCGTTAAAGCATCAATACTTGCAATACTATATTGCTTACCACTCACTACATCGACTACTGCTTCACCTAATACACGACCGTCTAAGACGTTTTGAATAACCATTAAACCTTGATTTGTTCTATCCGTCTTATCAATTTTTTTCACATTAGGGAATATAGAATTTGAAGATGAATTGGAGCTCGTGTTACTAATCGCTTTTTCAGTTGCTTGACCAGCATTATTAGCCATATCGTTTACACCGCTAAAATTCAATGCATTTTTAATGGTTTTTGACACTGTCTCAGCTATACCATCTGCTGTTTTTTGTAAAGAACCCTGCATTCCTTTCATGCCATCAATTAAGTTTTGGACTGCACTTTTACCAATGTCCTTCATTGACCCCAAAGATTCATCTGTACCAAGTAAAACTTTATTTATTTCACTTTGCCATTCCTTATTTAAAGTTTCTAATTCTTCATTAGCAGTTTGACGAAGCTTTTTAATTTGTTCTTTTGTATCTTTATCCAATGGCTCTAATTCTTTAATCGCTGATTCTCGTGCAATGGTCATTTTCGTTTCGTATATCTTTTGATATTGCGTAAGCTCGGCATCCGTCATACGATTAAATGCCTCTAGTTGTGCAATAGCACTTGGACCCATTGCTTCTAATTCATCAATAATCGCTGCTGAAAATCCTCTTATCTCAAGTTTAGATAATTCTATTCTCCACTGAGACAACGCATTTACTTGATCGCTTAGATTTTTAGTTAAACTTGTAGAATCAACTGGATCAAATGACTTAATTTCATCAAACAAGCCAAAATAGCCTTTAATTCGATTGGTTTCACTTTCTAACCTACTGTTATAGACATCTTTTATTTTTTGCTCGTCATCTATTAACCTCTTATTAATGTCTTGTGTTTGCTTTAAATAATCATTGTTAATGGATTTAATTTTTTCACTGATGGCTTTCTTTGTTTCATAGACTTTTTCTTCGTAATAGATACGTTCTTCTGAGCCTTCTTTATACTCCTTCAAATATTTTTCATAGATTTCTAATTCCTCAGATAATGATAACGTATCGAATTTTTTACGTTGATCCACATACTTTTTCTCATTATCAAATTGAGATTTTAACATATCAGAATGAGCTTTATTGAAGGCTTTTAGTGCATTTGTTTTTTCCTTTGTGCCATCTTTGAATGCAGTTGCACTGTAACGCCAAAACTCCGCTTCTTGCTTTGCTGTCATTTCGCCTGATGCTTTTTGAGCCTCCACATATTCTTTCAATGCCTTGAATTTTTCATCAGCTGATTTAGATTCAACTTTGGCTATTTTGTCAGCATACTGTTTTGTAATTTTTTCACGATCTTTGACAGATTGTTCTTCTAATTTTTTGATTTGAGCAAGTTGGTCTGAGGTATTTGATTTCCTCTTTTTAGAAGCAGCTTTTTTTATGGATGTGATTTTATCTGATGTCTTTTTTATCACATCTAAACGTTTTTCTTCCGCTTCTTTTTCCAGAGCTTTAACTTCAGCCGCATTAGCTTTTGTAGAACTACTTACAATTTGTTGGGCTTTTTGTATAGCCCCTTTTGTAATTTCTAGACGCTCTGTAAAATCTGGAATTGCTGCTAATGCTAAATCTTCAGATGCTTTCTGTATTTCTGATACATCAGATAAACCAATAACAAACCCTCTTACTACGTCTTTACCAATTGCTATTGTGACACGAGATGGAGAACGTCGCTGAAGCACGGTAGACATTGATGAAATTACTTTTTGACCAAGTTCTTTTGCCTTGTTCCCAACATCGGTTAACATTGAGCCCATACCTTTAATTAGTCCTAAAACGATGTCTTTACCAACTTGTAGTAAGTTTATTTCTTTAATTTTTTTAATAATCGTATCATTAATTTCTCTGACCTTTGTTTCGAGCGTAGATTTGGCAGACTGTATACCATCAATAAGGCGCTTAATCAATTCTCGTCCAGCTGCTAACAAAGCTATTCCAGCAATGGCTAGTGCACCAGATGCAACATCGATAATAATTTTACCTAACTTGTCTAATAGTTCTGGTTTCTTTTCTTTGTTACCTTCAGCAACTTTATCAATCATGTTTTTACCCATGTTCTTGATTTCTGCTTTATTAGGTACACTACTGAACCAGTTTTTAATGGCTACCCACCATTCTTCTAATTTAGCTGTTATTTTACCTGGTATTTCACTAAACCAAGTAACCATTTTTGACCACCAATCAGATAACCATTTTCCGATATTTGATGGCATACTGCTAAACCAACTACTGATTGATTGACCCCATTCACTTAGCTTAGCGCTGATACTACTCGCTGTTTCAGAGAACCAAGTAGAGAAGGTTTCCCACCACTCAGCAAGTTTTGATGTAATTTCACTAGGGATAGACTGAAACCAATCAAATATTGCTGTGGCCCATTCAACCAAACTAGAAGTGATTTTCCCAGGAATACTTGTAAACCATTCAGAAATAGCGTTCCACCATTCACCGAATTGTCGTTTATTTTCTTCATTTTGTTGTACAGACCATTCCTGAATAGCCGTTCCCCACTCAGCTAACTTAATGAATATTCTCTCAGGAACACTACTGAACCAATCTGAAATAGCATTCCACCATTCTTCTAATTTAGCTGTTATAGTTGCCGGCAGACTTGTAAACCAGTCACTAATAGCCGTTCCCCATTCAGATAGTTTGGTTGTAATTGTTTCTGGCATGGACGTAAACCAATCGACTAAGGATGTTCGTATCGCTTCTAATTTTTCTCCAAATATCTCATTTATTTGGTCATACAAGTACGTAACACTTGTTTTGACGCCCTCTACCATGCTTCCAAAACCATCAATAAAACCTTGAATAACATCTTTGCCAATTTGTATTAGATCAATATTTTTAAAGAAGGTCATAAAGTTGCTTAGAATATTTTCAGCTGTTTTTCGCAGTGTTTCCCAAGCACCTTTCCAATCGCCTTGCAAGACTTTTAGGATTGATTGGACAATCCCCAACACTAAATCTAAACCATTCCCTATTGTTAACTTTATAGTTTCAAACGAAATTTTTACAATATTCGATAAAACAGACCAAGTAATTTGAAAAATTCCTTTTAAAAATTTCATTACCGCTTCAATATTGGCTTTTATTTGACCAAAATATAATTGAACAATCCCAACTATTATTCTGCCGTTTTCATCCCAGAATGCTCTAAATTTAGCGATAATCCCAGAAGCAAAAGAAACGGCATCATTAACGTATTCTTTAATAAATTGACTCACTGTACTAAATGCTTCGCTCGTTAAAGTTTTTATCTGACCCCAAATATTCTGAACGCCTTCTCGGAACCAATCTACCTTTTTATAAGCCACTACAATTCCTGTTCCAATCGCTCCTATAGCTGCTATGGTCAAACCAATTGGTCCTGTTAAGGCACTAAAAGCAGTACTTAAAAATCCAAGTTTGCTTGTAATCAGTGCCATTATTCCTCCAGCCTCACCTATTGCTAATGCCATTCCTCCAAATGCAGATGCGATAGTGCCTATACTAGATATGAGTATTCCAGCAACAACAATTATTGGTCCAATAGCTGCAGCAATTGCTCCTGTAATTAAAATCACTTTCTTTGTGCTATCACTCAGTTCCGCAAATTTACCTGTAAGCTTTGTTAGCCAATCTGCTAGTGCTCTTATATCATCCTTTATTAAGTCACTGAATTGGATAGCTAAACCCTCTAGTGCAGATTTAAGCATCATTATTGAACCAGCTAAATTGTCCACCATCGTGTCAGCCATTCTTTTAGCCGTTCCATCTGCATTTTCTAAAGACTTTGTATGTTTGTTTAATATATCACTACCTGATTCCAACAGAATCGCCCAATGTTTATAGGCTTCTGCTCCAAATAATGTAGTAATAGCAGCTGATTTTTGTTTCATCGTCAGTCCATCAAATCTATCTTCTAAGTGCCCAACAATATCAGGCAATGATTTCATATTGCCTTCTGCATCAAAAAACTCAATGTTTAACTCTTTCATTGTTTTGCGCATTTGTTTCGTGGGTTTAGCCAACCGTCCTAAAGACGAAGCAAACGCTTGACCAGCAATAGATCCTTTTAGCCCATTGTCAGCCAATTTCATCATAGCCGCTGTCGTTTCTTCTAAACTCCACCCCATTTGATTCGCCATTGGTGCTGCATACTTCATTGCTTCACCCATTTGCTCTACATTGGTATTTGCATTAGCTTGCGCATAAGCAAAAACATCTGCTGCATGTCCAGCTTGATTCGCTGACATTCCAAAAGCGCTCATAACATCTGAAGTTATATCAGCCGCATTACCAAGATCCATACCAGCTGCTGCTGCTAAATTAAGCATCCCTTCTGTGGCACCCAAAATCTGATTGGTTTTAAAACCAGCCAATGCAAGATACTCCATACCCTCTGCCACTTGGGTAGCAGTAAATTTAGTAGTTGCACCTAATTCTTGTGATTTTTCTCTAAGTGCATCAAAGTCTGCTCCTGTAGCTCCGCTGACTGCCGATACTTTAGACATTTGACTGTCAAAGTCCATCCCAATCTTAACGATGCCAGCACCCATTGCTGCAAGGGGTGCCGTCACATACATAGACATATTTTGACCAATGGTTTTCATGCCATTGCCTACTGCTGTAAGCTTATTTCCCACTTCTTGCATTCTTTGACCTGTCTGTGTCCATTGGGAAGATTGCACACGAAGTTGTTCTGTAACGTCTTGTAGTTGACGGTTTAAATTGTTATATTGTGCTTGAGCACGGTTGACTGCTGTTGCTTGTCTCTCAATTTGTGCTTCTGTTGCTTCTCCTGAAGCTACTAATTCATCATATTTTTTACGCTGTTCTTGCAATTTTAAAGCTGCCGCTTCTGTGGATCGCCTTAAAATATCTTTCTTCCTAGCTATTCCTTCAATAGATTTCTCATAATCTGCACCTTTACTTTTTAACACTTGCAGTTCGCTTCCCATGGCTTTTAAGTTACGGTCAACTTGAGCAATAGTGCCGTTAAAATTAGATGCATTTAGACTAAGACTAACTTCCAAACTTCCAATGCTCGCCATGCTTTCTCACCGCCTTTTTGAGCAAAATAAAAATCACAGCCAATGAATGTCGTTGGCTGTGACTTCTTCTATTTCTTCATCTTCATTCGCAAGCTCAAACCAGAAATGAATATCCATTTCATCTATTTCATGTAGTTTGTAGCCATTGTTTAATAATTCTTTGTAAAATTTCTTAATACTTTGATATGCTGTTAATCTTCTAACTTTCCCTCTTCAGTCGTTACTTGTTTGGTTTCAAGTCCACCAATATTTAAAACATCGTTAAATACACGCATAATTTCCGATTGCAACTCTCCTGCTTGTATACCATCGTAAAAATCATCAATTGTAAATTGACCATCAAAAACATTTACAACAAAACCAACCATTTCATCGAATGTCTCAACTGAAATGTTCTGACCTTCTTTACGCATTTTTTCATTCATTTTCAATGCATTTCTGAAAACACGCGCCTTCACAAAGTTGTTTGAAAATGTTTTATCTTCTCCATCGATTCGTAAAACTATTTGCATAATGAATCCATCCTTTTCGTTAATTACTTATTTTATAGTCAAAAGAAAAGAAGCCCTCAAAAGGACTTCTGTTTAAGGTGTTGGTACTGTTGATTCAGTTGGTTTTGTAACAGCCGCAAAGAATGTTTCCGCTGTTACTGTCACACCAGCATCACGTGTATCTACTGTATGCTTGATGTTCCCATCAACTAATGGCAAAGCTTCACCACTAAATGGATATACTTTATAATTTGTTTCCCCTTTTTTTCGTGTAGTATTTGATTCTTCACCTGGTTTTAGTTTTGCTTTGAAAAACCAAACAAGTTTTGAACCTGATTCAAAGCCAATTGCTATAGCCTTTGGTGTATCATTTGAGTTAGTGATAATACCCCCATCTGCTGACATCTTGTGTCCATACCAATCTACTAACACATCTGTTGGTAAATCAGCTGTTTCACCAGCAATTGTAATGGAATCCAATTGCGCTTCTTGGTCTACTACACGATCTCCTGCGTCTAAATGTGCTTCTGAAAAGTTTGGTGTAAGTGTTAAAGATATTGGCATTGTTAGCGTTTTAACATCTCCCCATTTCTCCGCTTGCTCATCTGTCATTAATGCATAATGAATCCGCTTCAAACTAATTTTTTGTGGTTTTTCATTTACTGTAGTTGGTGCCATCTGTATGACCTCCTAAATTTAATATTCATCAAAAAAGACGAATCTCAATACTTTGTTACAGTGAGAATCGCCTTCTTGCTTTGGTGCATCATATTCAATTATTCGTTCATATCCAGCTGATTCCATCAATTGTTTGATGTCTTCCACAAGCTGATAGTAATCTATTTTTGACCAAACATTCACTTGTATAAGTCGCTCAGTCTCAAACTCTTGGTCAGATGCTTCCAGTGCTGGTTTAGCATTGATTTCAAGAAACGTTATATATTGATCCTGAATGTCATAACCTGTAGGTACTGAATTAAAGTAGACCTTTAAATTAGTAGGTTTGAGTGTTTTAGTAACATGTTCTGCAATATTAATCATAAATTTTTTACCTTCTTTATTACATCAGCCACGGCATCAATTGCATCCGATTTACTTTTTTCAAATCCTCGTGTAAAGAATGGATTTGGTGCAATCGGTCCCCATGTAACTTTCTGTTGTTTACCATTTTTCATAACGTACTTACTTCCAGCGCTTCGCCCACCTTCCATAATATGACCATGATAGGCTTTGCCTGTGTGTACTTTTACCTCTCCATCTTTTGCACGTTTTATTTTAATGTTATTTTTTAATTTTGTGTTCTTTTTCTTTTTTGATTTGCGCTCTCCAACAGGCACTTCTTCCACAATAGCCTCTTTGACTACTTTTGCTCCTGCATTAAGAGCCTCATTTTCTTCTGCATCTTCTAATGGCAAATTCAATATATTTTGTACTAGTGCTTCCATACCTTGTATTTCAAAACGCATCTTACAACACCTCTCTTAAAAAGATTGTAAGCCACTGATTATCACCATTGTCATTTACAGGCGGTGATTCCATTTCATATGTTTTGCCAGCTATCTGAACACGCATTTTTTCATGAATATCGTTTCTATAACGAATACCAATCACACATTTCCCTTGCCATTTTGTAGCGTCCGAACTAAATAATTTATATCCTTTCGCAGTCTTCAATTCCGCCCATACTGTTACATGTTTAGTCCAATCTTCCGATGGCCATCCATTAGATATAGTACCTGGTGGATTTAAAAAAGTAGGGCGCTTATTCATACGACCTACATTATTGTTATTGCGATAGTTCATCAGGATTCACCCACTTTAATTGCAAAATCATTGATTGTAAGCCATATGGAATAGGCTGTTGGGCTGTTTTGATAGTAGATGGTGTAATAGCTATACGATTCTCATAAAAGTGTGTAGTGAGCATCATAATAGCTAAACGATGTTGTGCAAATACTTCTTTGTCATTCACAGTTAAATAAAAATCACTAGGCTGTTTTACTCCTGCATTCTCCAGATATGAAATTGCTGTTTGCAAAAAAGTAGAAAGGGAACGATCTTCATCATTCCCATCTATCCGTAAATATTCTTTTAGTTCATCAAGCAGTTTCTCCATTACCCATCACTCTTTTCATCTGTTGATGGCTCTTTTGCTGTTTGCTTTGTGGTACCTTTTTTAGGTTCCTCAACAGTTTTTTTTAGAAAAGCTATGCCATATTCATCATGAACTTTTGTTAAAAACTCAGCGCGAGCCTTAACTAGCTTCTTTCCTTCCGCAGGATATGGATCATCTATCTCATAAATATGATCATCATGGATTTCTTCTTTAAAACGATTAATTACTTCATACTGACTCATTCGGTTCACCTTCTTTCAATAAATTAAAACTCCTCTTCTTTTAATTAAGGAGTAGGAGTTACATCTGCAATACGGAATGCAGAAGCTAATTTGATGCGGTGGTCAAAGTATGCTGTAACAACAAATTGCTCAATACCTGTTTTAATATCTTTGTCGCGCTCGAAAGTCTCGCCAATATCATAGTTGAAGTGAGAGTATGATAAATCACCTACGATTGGCTTTGTAGCTGCGTCTACAAAAATAACTGGTTTCCCTAACACTTGCTCTGGTTGTGCAGTGTAAAGAGTTGCATTACCATTCGCTAAATCTTCAATAATATCGCTATAATCTTTGTAAGACATAATGATTTTCGCATTCTCTCGGTAATCCTCATGTAAGTCAGCAATAGCATTTTTGATAGCTTTATAAGTATTTGTACCTATCACTTTTATAATGCCGTTTTCTGTGGAATAGAAGCTCATATGTTCCTCGCCACTTTTTGGTGTTGTAGTGAATGATACTTTCTTTTCTTTCGCTGCAACACCTGATTTAAGAGCATTTTCAACATGTCCAACTAGATTTGCATCAGAACCGTTGATTACCGTTTCTGAAACACCTGCAAATACTTTGAATTTGTTACGTGTAAACTCAACTGTTTCGCCTTTGGCTTTTAGTTCTTTTGCTGTAGCCATATCAGCAATGAAATCATCGTCATCTAAAGTGAAAGCTAGACGTGGTAATTCTAGATTTGGAATTTGTGTTACAGCAGAATGACCACGTAAAGGATTTTTGGCTAATGGAGCTAAAATAACGTCCTGCGAAACTGTTTTTGGTAGGAATTTACCTCCACCAGAAGCTGAATCATCACCAAGCGCTGCACGAACATCTGTATCAATTATCTTGCCGCGCATTGTTGAACGAATTAAAGAAGCTTTAGCAGCAATAACTTTTTGCTGTGGATCATCAATATTACTAATTGTTGCTTGTTTCATAGCTGCTTGTTGAGCAAAATGTGCTTGTTGTTCTGCATCTAATTCATCATGTTGTTGTTTAATTACATTAAAACGTGCTTGTAAATCTTCTTTTGATTTTTGATGTGCTTGAATTTCTTCCATTGTTGCAGACGGATCAATGGCTTTTGCAGAAAGTTCTCCTTCAACCTTTTTCAACTGCTGTCCAATCATAGCCAACGCTTGCTTTAATTCATAAATGTTCTTGTCTGCAAAAAATTGAATATCTAATGGTAATAGCATTTTCATCATGTTTTTTTGCTCTAATGATTTTAAAAATTTCTTTGTCTGTGTTTTCATAAGCAGAAAACCTCCTATTTTTATAAAATTGTGTTTAAAAAAGCTAGATTCGCCTTTGAATCTGCAAGAATTTTTTCTCGTAAAGCTTTTTCTTCAGCTGATATTTGCGGTGATGTTGGTTGTTTCAATAATTGCTGTGGAATATTACTGTACCGCTTCTTGGCTTCCTCACTTACACTTGCAACCATTTCATTTGCTTCTTCTACAAAGTCGCACAAGCCATATTCAAAAGCTTTTTCAGCAGAAAGCCAAGTTTCTTCATCTAAAAGTTGCTTTAGTGTAGCGTCATCTAACTTGTCACCCGCTTTATCTCGGTAAGCAATCATTGCTGACTGATTAATACGATCTAAATCATCAGCAGCTTTACGCAATTTTTCAGCATTACCGACTGCATAAGTCCAAGCATTATGCACCATTAGCATAGAGTTTGATGGCATTCGAATTTCATCTCCAGCCATTGCTATTACTGATGCAATAGATGCCGCCAAAGCATCAATATGAACAATAATTCGAGCTTGGTGACGCTTTAACATATTGTAGATAGTTACACCTTCAAACACACTGCCACCGTCACTGTTAATGTAAAGATGAATTGTTTCAACATCTCCTAATTTATCAAGCTCATTTTTAAAAGTTACAGATGATACTTCTCCATACTCTTCCCAAGCCCACTTTGTAATTTCCCCATAAATAAAGACGTCAGCCGATTTTCCATCAGCAGACGCCTTCATATTGAAAAATTTATTTTGTTGTTTCTGCTTTTTAGTCACTTTTCCCACCTCCTTCCTCAGTTGTAGTAGAGGACTTACGCAATTTTGGGTCCATACCTAATGGATACATATCACCCGAAATCCATAGTTCATTAGCATATGGAGATTCGTCTGGTGGTAAATCTTCATATCCTCGTACCTCATTAGGTTTAAACCAACCACTCCTTATACCCTTTTGATAAAACTCACCACGTGTTGCAGTATCTCCTCTAAGAAGACCACCTAAATTAAATTTGAAATATTTCCCTTGAATACGATCATCTTTAGTTAATAATTTCCGGTTAAATTCATGTTCATATTGGCGAACTGTTGGTAATAGATTCATATTTACAAATTGAATCATCTGTTGCTCGTTTGACCCTAATGTGCCACCATCTCCATCATTTAAAAATGAAACAGGTGCATTAAAAACGTTGGCTACTCTTGAACGTGTAATCCGCTCTGATGCCAACGTATCTGAAGAAAAATATTTCTTTTCTATTGCTTTTATTTCAACACCTGGTTCTTTAAACAAAATTCCACCATTTTCAGAATAAAATCGCCTAAAATCACTAATAATTTTTTCTCGTTTTTCGTCATCAACATTTGCGTCATACCCTAAAATAAACGATTCTTTCTTTTCCATTTCAGAAAGTGCAAATTCTTGAACAGCTTTATCATATCTAATAGTGTTTGCCAAAACCTTTAGTGGAGATAATCCTCGTAATCTTGATGGTCCTCTGATATGTTTAACATGAATCATTTCAAGGTTGCTTACATACATATTCCCTCTTTCACCTTGTACTTTGTACCAAAGTAGTCCATCGTCTTTATTTATAAATTCTGTAACACAAGAAGGTTCCAAGGGATATATCTCATATGGTTGCATTCGAATATCACGTAAAATAATCGCATACCCATTTCCTTCTTCATTACGACTTACTTCTAAAGCATTAATTAGATCAAAACAACTAATATTTGGATTAGGCTCGTTTATCAATACATCAGAAGCTTGATTTGAAACGATATTATAATTTTGGTGTAACTTAATTGGTAAAGCAGATAATGTATTGGCTAAACGGCTGATAATACTAAAAATTGACTCATTAGTCGCTAGTTGACTGTTGTCGATACCCCAAAAGGTTCGTCCAAACCAGTTTGAAAAATCCCACGTGGCACCCTTCCAACCTGCATAAGCCATGTATACTGCTCTTTTAGTACGTTTCCATAATTTCAATATCTCACCACCTTAAATATTTCTATAAATCATTAATTGAAACAAATCCTATGTTTCCTCCACCTGTTTTTACAATTGCAAAACGCGCTTGTACAAATGCCGTAACAATTGCTGCTATCGGGTCTACTCGCTCCCGCGATTTCTTTTTTGAAATTTTTATATTTTCATTTGTGTCCATATCGAGCACAACATTTCCGACTGCCCAAGAAAGTGTTTTATCTTTAGAATGAGTTATCGTTTTTTTGTATATTCCTTCCCTGAATTCTTTTGTTGCTTCAGAAAGAACCTTGAATGTTTGCGATATTTCTGCCGTTACAAAGCCCTTCTTTGTCATATTTTGGGCAAATTGTGAAGCATTCCATGGGTCATAGCAAATTATTTTTATGTTCCATTTGTTTATTTTAGCTGTGTTTTCAATCCATTTTTCAATATGCTCATAGTCTACTACTGCACCTGGTGTTGTTTCTAGCCATCCTTCTTTTATCCATAAGTCATATGGTACTTTGTCTTTTGCCCTACGCTCTGCTAACGCTTCTTCTGGCATGAACGAATGTTGTTCGACATGATAGCCATAGTCCATTGGAAAAACAAAGCCTACTGATGTTAAATCGATACGTTTTGATAAATCGACACCAACATATACATCACGTCCTGATAAATCGATCTCTTTTTTTACTTCACTGGCTCTCCACTTAGGTGCTGGGATATACCCACCAACCTTCATGTCTACCCACATATTCATTGTTTTTGTAAGGAAACTTCGCATTTTTTCTGGCACGTCTAATGCTGCACGTAATGCAGAACGAATTGCTTCAAGACCTTCCTCATATGTGGCAACAATCGGATTAGCTTTTATCCAGTTCGATTCATCTTTGATGTCATCTCCTTCGTCTAGTTCACAAATTATTGCAAAGTAGTCTTCATTGTCTACATCATCATCTGGATCTAATATTCGACTCACATATTCGTATTCTTTGAAGCATGGTTTACTTAGTTCAAAACCTGCTGTTGTAATAACAATCATTAGTGGCTCTTTACGTGCAACCATACCGGAATCAAGTACATCATAAATTTCAGAAGTTTCATGGATGTGATATTCATCGACTATTCCAACAGATGGGTTTTTACCATCTCCTGTCTTTCGCGTCTCACGTGATAATGGTACAATTACGGAATTATTTTTAAATATCTCCATTTTCCCATAGGCTTCTTTCCATTTGCCTTCTAACAATTCACTTGATGATATACCTTCTTTTACAGCTGTATATACTTCGTCTGATTGATCCTTTTGCCATCCAGCTATGTATATACGTTGTTTTTCTTCGCCTAAGAAAGCTACATAAGAACCTACAATAGCAAGAAATTGTGACTTCGCATTTTTACGAGCAAGTTGAATATAAACTTTACGAAATTTTCTAGCACAGTTTCTCTTCTTCTTGAAACAAAATATATTTGTAGAAATAAACAATTGAAAATCTGTTAGCTCTACTCTTTGACCTGCTAAGATACCTTCAACATGTTCGAATTCATACGCCCACCAATAAAAATCTTCAGCTATTTCTTCATCAAAATAAAAAGGACTGTCCTCATTCTGACAATCCTCATAGTCTTTTAAAAAACGTTGTATTGCCCATTTATGCTTTACACACGCTTTTATTTTTCCGTTTAGGACGTTTTCGCAATAATTAAAAACCCGTTCTAATATCCAATTCACAGCCTATCGCCGAAACGTTTTTGCGCTTCGCTTTTACCCTCTCCACTTGATGGAGTTGGAATGACTAGTTTCAAGCGTGACGTGATAGTAAGACCTAGATCAGCAGCAGCCATACGACATTCGTTAAATAAAGTAGTCTTCACACGTGCTAATTTAGGATAATCCTCGTTAGCAATCGTAACTTTTTTGCCATTTTCCTGTTCAGTTGTTATAGTTGGTTTCATTTTTCGCATTTCCTTCACCAACTGTAAATATTGATATTTAGAATCTAAATACCGCGCTAAAGAATCCACATCAAGCTCACTAAAGATTTCAAGTGCTACAAGTTTTTCAGCAATCTCCGCAAATTCCTTTTTTTGAGTAGCTGTCAAATATTTTGGAATTTCAATATTTTCAGTAGGACCACGCATCTTTTCTTCGTGTTTTTCTCGCTTTTTTATTTCTTCTTTTGTTAAATGTTTAGAGCGCCCATTCCCTAGAATCACCTGTAATGGTTGCTTATTTCGACCTGTCATACTATCACCTCACTTTCAATAAATCTGGTCCTCTGAAAAAAATTTCAAAAACGGGTTTTTTTGCGCAGAAAAAGCGCATCGGGTGTAGAGCTACTTAGCTTTTGTAATTTTTATGGAGGGGGCTATCTTAAGTTTTTCCATATTTCTGTAAATCATCAGCCGTCTTTTTATTGTGACAACCACTACAAAGCAATTGTAAATTAGTCTCTTCTAATCTTTTGTCCCAATTGATAGACAACGGAATAATGTGGTCAACTAAAACTCCAACTATAATTCGTTTTTCATTTAGGCAATGTTGACACAATCCGTTGTCGCGTATCTTGATATAGTCACGACATTTAATCCAAGAAGCAGAATGATAAAAACGATCGTGTTTCTTATTTCTTTGAAACTTATCATAGTAACGGTTGTTATCTGCTTTAGTTGTCTTATGTTGTTCACAATATCCTTCACGAGTTAAGTTAGGACATCCTGGCTTGTTACATGGACGTAAAGGTTTACTGTTCATGCTGCTCTACCTCTTCCTTAATACTAGCCATACAGTGTGCAATGAAGCCCCTAAGTTGTATCTCTTCATTCTTTAACTGTTCTAACTTATCACGATCAACCCACTTCATCTTGCGGTGAAGCTCTCGCATCTTTGCCTGTAGCTTGCGTATCGGCTCATCTGTATAAAAATAGACATACTCACAGTCACAACTAGGACAGGTGAAGTATGTCTTCTGAATAGTGTCATGAAGTTTGTCTACCTTGAAGTGTTCGACAAAGAACCTGTGACCACATGACTTGTTACACTTTGCATAGATTGGTTCCATGCTATTCATCGCCTTCAAGCTTAGTGAGGACCGCTTCAATTTCTGTTATTACCATTTCAAGCTGCTGCTTTTCTTTAATTGAATTTGAAATCCTACTATTCAATTCTTCAATATGTCCATTTGTTCTTTCCAACTCTCTTAATGTATTATTTTTTTCCTTACGTAATAATTCCACAGCTAACTTCATCATTACTTACTCCCTTCTAAATGAGTTGGTAGTTCATTTCCAAAGTCACAACCCATTACATAACCACATTCGCATTCTCTATTTATACTTTTCAATTCTTTATCCAAATACAATTCGCAAGTAATCATTAGCTTACTGCACTTAGGACATTCTTTAATATTACCAATCCTATCCAACTCATCAGCCAATGCTCCTACATGTTTTTCGATTGCTCGTAACTTTAATTCAAATCGTTTAGTATCTAAGTCAATTCCCATTGATGCTAAAATGTTTTTTGCTCCTGCCATTGTTTATTCCTCCTCTGCATGAGATTCCTTACTGTATAACTCCAACACATGTGCTTTAAGCTCATCCAACCTAACCTTTAGCTTTTGTTTCATGGCATCCATCACTGCGTACTGCTCATCAACCTTTGCTTTGTACTCTTCTTTCGTTAGTCCTGAGTAATCACGTTTGATGATTTTTTGATGGTACTGTCTTATTTCCTTTTGCATTTTCCTTGCTTGTTTGTCTGTAACATAAGCAATGTATTTCTTTTGGCAATATGGACATTTGAAATATGTTTCAACAACATAATTTTTAAATTTATGTGCTGGATGCTCGTACTCTTGTAAGTTCATTGTTATTTCGTTTTGGCATTCATCACAGACAGTTACATTTGCCATTGTCCATTCCTCCCTAAGTTATAATCAGAATTGATTAGCAAGCAAACCATTCTTCATTCGTCTTTCAAGTTGCTCCACCAACCAATCAAAATCTTCTTTAAGTAAACAACTTACTAATTCACCTGGACCATCTTTATTAGTCATTGTAAATCTTCCTGATTGCTTAATACTTTCGAGACGTTTTAATTCAATTTCTCTTATAGTATCTTTGGATTGTTTCTTCAAGTCTGTGTATTCAGGAAGTTCATTGTACTCGTCTTCCTCAAAACCTGTTGGTAACACTGGACATTGGCAAATAGGACATCGCACACCATCCATGTGTTTGCTTCTTGATTTAAATGAATGAGATGGATTATTCATGCATCTATAACCAATCTTCATTGTTCAGCCCTCCACAATTAATAATGATTTGCTCATTAGCTTTTATAGTCTGTTTAGCTTTCGACTTTATATCTTCAAGACTGCACACCCTATTCATAACCCCACGATTAACGCCTACGATTATTGGATGGTTGATAGGATATACAGTCTTCAAGGCATAATAAAAAGCCATACCCAATCGGATATGACTTATTAAATCCACTCTACATCTTTTACAACATGAAGTAATTCACTTGGTTCCATATATGTTGTTTTGCCAGTACGTTTCATATCACTATCTAACAACTCTACTAGTATTTCAGTGAATTCTCTTTCGTATCGATTGATACAATACAATTTGTTTCCATCTCTTATGCTAGTGACTACATCATCTATTTCAAATGTCGGATACATTCCTACAACTTCTTTTGTTTCATTGTTATCATACCAACACTCATACGTCATTTGTCGAGTTTCTTTCATTGTGCCATCATCTAAAATGTATTTTTCAATAGCTATCGGTTGAATATGATCATAGCCATAAAATTTACGCCATTCAATTTTTTGCATTTATCATCACCTCACCTTAGTTGTAACCTAAAGTATAATAAAAAGCCACACCTTGTTAGATGTGACCTTGAATTGTTATTATGTTAGTTCGATTAAATCATCCTTAACTCCTGTTACATATGAATATCTATTATAAAAGATAGCTGAAGAATCTTCTTTTATAAATTCAATATAATCAATTTCACTTGGCCTTACTTGCCTTATTTGAGTTCTTGCCCACATCATAATTTCAGAAGATTGCACGTTATATATTGCTAAATTTTCACCTACAACATCTGCACTAAAATAACCATTAAAAGTTTTCACTTCACCATTTTTCGTTTTAATTATCATTTTATTATACAAGTTAAATCCCTCCTTTTTTTAAAAATCATATCATAAAAAGAAGCCCATCCACAGAGGACGAACTTCTGATCTAAAGAAGGTTTAACTTTGCTTGTTTCTGACATACACGTACAAGCAAACATGTTTATTTCCGTAAGGCTATTTTGTGTACGCATTTCCGTGCGCTTTTTGATACTACTATCATATTTTGATTATTCAATAGGTTCTATAATTTAATTACAACTTAACATTATATTAAGTTAGGAAATTATTTCATGAGTATGATTCACTCTTTTTGCGTAATTTACCATTTTCATAATTTGAGCATGTTTGTTGTAGATGTAATTCGGACTTTTCCCTAACTCATCCGCAATGGATATAAGCGTTTTACCCTCCACATGATGTTTGTACAATATCAGATTGTCTAATCCTCTAAATGTATTAATCAGCTCTTTCATATTTTCCAAATCATTCATTTTATGTGCTAACTCACGTTCTGTAGCTTCGATAATTTCTTCTAATTGAGCACCATGACTTTCAGAAGTTAATTTAATTTTTATTAAATCTCCATGTACCCACCGCTTCAATTCATTTTTAGAGCGCATTAAATTATGTTCAAGGTATGTGATTTCATCCTCTAATCTTTGGTAATCCTGTAACCATTTCATATGCTGTACCTCCTTTCTGAATTTTAATCTTTTTATTTGGTTAGAATATCTCCAACAGGAGGTGATAGTATGTCTAGTTTCTTAAGAGCACTTACTCCAGATGATAAAGATGTTATCCAAACTGCTATCAATGAGTTTTTAAAATTTGGCTACAAATTAATTGATGATAATAATACCGCTTCCCTTTACACAAGATCAGCAATGTCTTTTAAAGAGAAGTTTGAAAATAATTCAGTTTCATTTACAACTGACGAATTGCGTATTTTACATCATTCCCTTGTGTTACTTCGAGATAATTTAAACGAGGCTGATTCTTTAGGTTTCACTAACCAATCAATGAATGATAAATTTACTGCTTCATTTGATAAAATGATTCCAGGTCTTGAAGCTTTCTTAAAGTAATATTGTTAATCTGTGATATAAGGCTTTAGGACAAACCGTAAAGGGTAGCCAATTCTGAGCTGTAGTGTGTTATGCACTACAGCTATTTTTATAAAATCCTCAGATCACTCTATTTATTGGAACCTCTTTTAATTCGTTCTCAATTTTTACAACAGCTACTGGATAAGCAACAACGCCGCCTGTATGGCCACCAATCATTGGAGATTCTCCAATAGGCTGTGAATACTGAAAAACACCTATTAATTCACCTTCAACTATTTCTTTACCGATTTTTACAGACACTTTACTCATGATTTTGCTCACCATCCTACTCAAAATGTTCAATTTTTATTTACTAACACCTATTACACCATTGGGGTACTTCTCAAAACACTCAATTAATTCAGCTAACCAAGGTAGAGCGTTTTCATATTTCCCCCATCCATTAGGGGAATCAAATTGTTTGAAATGAGATGGTTGTCGTATCATTTTTTTCAACCCCTGTTTTAAAACAGGTAACACTTCATGTGCTTTTTTACCACTTGAATTGTAAAGGGCTTCATAAACACCTGCTTCATCCCACATACGATTTAAATTGTGAGTAATATTTCTGTCAACAACTTCTGTTTCTATTGTTGCTGTAAGCCAAATGTCTAAACTCATAAAAATCATCCTCCATTGAATAACATTATCGAATAATCTTCATATTGATTAAACAATAAGTTCTGAATCTAAAAATCCTACTATCCCTATTCCATAAATTTTTACAGAATACAGCTCTTTCCTAATCCTATGGTCATATCCATAAAATTCGATAACTAGTGCTGATTCAGAAATTGAGTAATCTTGAAGTTGATTGCAAATCACTTCATGAAGCAATTTGATACTATTTACATCAACTTCTGTATTTAAACTTTCTTCCAACGAACCTCTATGAAATCTAAACTTAGGTATAATAATCACCTACTTTGCTGAAGAAAATACTCAAAGTGTTCATTAAAGCTCTATTACTGGAATGCTATCAATTTCGAAATACTCGTATTCTTTGTCACCGTAATTCTCAGCAACCCAATTTTGTAACACCGTCTCGCAATCTTCATTATTAGGTCTATTCACATCATCCTTGATGTTTACTATCACACTATCTTCACTTCTAAACCAAATAAAATATCTTCTCATTTTCACATAATCTCCTTTTGCTTGATTAACATTTTCTTTCTGATACGATCCTCTAAATACTTGGCATTTAACTAATGTTGCAAGTTCCGTAATCTACCGAACATCCGCAGCCGCCAATATCTTGCATATCAAAATCAAATAGACTTAACTGCGCTTTCATTGAGCGCCAATATTCTTCAAGTGTTAAATTCTTCATAAAACTTAACGGTTCTTTAATATCTTTTTTAGACTGTTTAAGTTGACCGAATATATTATTTTTGGTGAATCTATGTGCGTTGATAATATGCTGTAATTTAGCTGTTTTCGTGCCGTCTGTAGCGAATTGGTATACATCTTTAAACATCGGGTCTACTTCGAGCGGAAAAGCTTCTGGATTGCGTACATGAGCCAATAGTTCATCGAATGTATAACGCCTATAGATTTTTTCGAATGTCGGTTGACGTACATAACGAGCGTACCAACCGATAATTATTTCTTGTTCCATGAGTTGTATAAAATCTTGTTCGCGCTTAATAGATAGGTTATGGAAATGCCCTTGCCCTGCTTTTACACATCTCCCTCCACAATTGTTATGAGCAAACCCTTCTTTATATAGGCGACCTTCTTTAACGTTATAGCGTTCGAAATATTGCTTTCTATTGTCAATTTCCATAATTAATGGGAACTTTACATCAAATGGTTGCCAGTTCTCAAATATAGATTTCTCACGGTGCATTTCTTCCCAACCGATACCGAAATACAATGTTGTGTTGGCGAAAAATTTGTCATTACGTTCAACGTGTATTGATTGCTTTAAATACTCACCATTCACCCAATATTCAAGTTCAGGGACAATTCCTTTTTTCAAAAAACGTTGAGCCACCTTAATTTTTAATTCCTGTGAACAAAACCCAGCTCGATTGTTAGCAAGAAATGCTTTTAGGACCATTAATTGCGGAGGATTAATACCCCTACCTTGTACAAGTAACGGTAATTGTAATTGCCGGCTTACGTCTAAGTTGAAGCGATATAGGTCTGCGTCCTCCCACATCACATCGTTAAAATAGAGAACAATATTGTCATTTGGATAATTTTCTTTAACCCATGCTGCTACTGCAAAAGATGAATTTCCGCCGCTAAATTTAATGATTCGGTTTTTCATACCATCACCCCCTGCTGTACATTTTTTATCAATCATGAAGCACTTTGTAAAAGCGCTCTGGCTCTTCTTAATGCCCGTTCATCTTGCGAGAAATTCATTCTGCTATATTGCCTTGGTTTCGGATTATCAGGCCCATCATCTTGGCAGCCTTCACGATTTAATTGATGCTGGAAACGATCTTCTGGACACCATTTCAAACCACCCCAAGAAACCCACTTAGAATGCGACGTTTCAACTTTCACTAGTTGCAATGGCGTGCCATTTCTCATACACATCCAAATATATTCGTCATATTGCATTTCCCACGGTTTATACGAATTACCAAACATCATTACACGGTCTGCAAATGTTACACGTACTGTTTTATTAGCTGTCATTTCATTCATCCTTTCATCTGCACAAAATCTTTCTATTAACCTAATAAATCCCCTGTATCGGACTCTTGTTCAAAACAACTTTTACACCAAACTTCACCTTCAAAATACTCAAATCCATTAGAATACAATACTTGCTTACACATCACACATTTAACCTTAGTTACCCATTTTTCAAAACCATGACCGACATGTTGTGGCTCAATCTCAAATTTATAACCTTTTGGAAAATAAGCATCATAGAAGAAAAAACCTTCATTAGCTTCAACTACTTCGCCAACTTGTAATAACTCCATTGCATTACCTCCTTATTTCGCAATTTCTTTCTGATACAACCCGCATAATATGTGGTAACTAAACTAAACTACCATCAATCAGTACAAGACCATTTTCAATTAACTCAAATTGCTCTATCACTTCACCAACAGTTTTACTTCTCATTTCACTAGCAAGCATGAATTTTAATAATGCCTCTGATTTAGAAATTTCTTTCGGATAGCTCTCGATTGCCTCAATTGCTTCTTCATCATCACCGCATACCGTCTCAATATACGTTTGAATAGCTCTCTGCCAAGCTTCCTTACCTGATAATTTCAAAGGATTATTTTCCGGACTGTAATCTTTACGAACTGCAATTAACCCGTAATATTCCGACTTATTAAATTCGAAATACATAACTGGAGAACCAGCTTTGATATAATCATCTTTTAGAAAAAAGCTTTTTACATTAAAATCTACTTCACGTTGTTCCATTTCCTTCACCCTTCCTGCATAAAATCTTTCAATTAAGAACATCACTAATAGGCTCTCTAATAATGCTGTCATCTGCAATTTCGATTGGTGGCATTTCGCCAATTCCAAACGTAGCGATTTTTTCTTTCATTTCTGCTAACATCTTATCTAAGTTATTTCTTTTAATAGCATTCACTAGCATTGGTGCAACAAAAGTTTCATAGTAATCTAGTGTCCCTTCCCTAGTAGCACCCATAATATGAGTGAGAAAGTTGTGCGGCAATGTTATTACTCGACTTCCTGTTGAAGTTTCAGAAACGACAATTCCTTGCTTAGTTCCACCAGCACAAAAGTTGTATTTTCCAATTTTTATTTCATGTCCATAAAACGGCACCCATTGTTGCGGATAAGCTAACCAAAACTTTTTAAATTGACCATCAACCTCGATTTTCATTAATATGCTACCTCCCTGTACAAAACGTTCTGAAACAAACACTTATTTTCTTAGATAGAATGAAATACTTCCCTTCACAATCACTTCTAAATATCCTAATTCAACCAATTCGTTAATCGCATTTTCAGCATTTGCATAACCACTTCTAAATTTCCGTTTCACCATATTAGGACTAAATCTATCCCCTGCATTTGGTGCAACGTGCTCCATAAATTCGATAACTTCCGCTATTTCCAAATTTCATCCTCCCCCTGCCCATCTTCTCCCTACTAAAGATTAGACATATCATCTTTTAACCACTCTTCATTTTTTCCATCATCGTAACCAAAGTCTGTAACAGTGCCTTGAGTACCTTCTGGACACCACTTATCACATGTATGGTCTACTTTAACTGTATTGTTGTATTCTCCTGTTACAAAGCAACCAAAAGCATAATGACCGCAAGTCCAACAAACTTTTTCACACGTTTTCGTAGTTGGCATATCTTTAACACAGCCACGATAAACAACCAACTGATTTTCATTAATTTTTATATTGCAATCAATATGGAGGTGAAATCGTGTATGTTGCTCATCTTGTTTTGCTGTCACATATACGGCATCTGTGCTTTTCTCGATTACTTCCAAGCAAGCAAAGCATTCATGCTCTTTACGTGTTTTCACCATTTTCCTTTTGATGACTTCTAACATACTCTACCTCCTTCACTTCCTGACCGCTTCTTGGTCATTTAATAGATTGCTATTTATAAATTTGTAGCAATAATGTATATCACTGAACAATTCTTCAAATTCCGTTGTTTTTTGGACAATAAAAAATTTCCCATCACGCTTAATCTGCACGTCTTGGACTTGCATTGCTTGACCATCTTGCAAATTTTTTAATTGTTGAAATATATAATCATTGCTTTGAATACTTATGTCACAATCAAAGATGCTTATTTGTCCGATTGACATACAATCCCCCCTTAACGTTGACTTAAATTAAGTGCTGCTAAATAATCTACTACAAAGCCATTACCTGATTTGGCGCGTTTACAATTATGTCTAAAGAAATCAAGTGATATTGATTTAGAACCTCTTCCAGCATCTTGATTTTCATATGCTGCCTCTAGCTGTTCAAAACGGAGAATATAAATTTCCGGCTCGTTTTTACCTTCCAGCCAAAAAGCCACTAGTAAAAATGCAATCGCACCATGCTTATGCCATGATTTCAATTGTTGGTATTGATGCAATGAGATATTTTTCAATGGGAACCGTTTTAAGGTTGATTCCTTTGCATCAAAGATGATTGAACGACCTTCATAAATACCGCTATAGTCAACCCATGTTGGTGTGTCAAGATGTCCTGTTACTTTGTTTCCATCTGTTTTTAAAATCTTTACTGGCGTCGGCACTTTCCTTATATCTGCTAACCATGCATT
>NZ_JBXAPF010000044.1:0-42510 GCF_058803665.1 Lysinibacillus sp. GW821-FHT14F06 | reverse complement strand
GGATCAAACTCTCCATAAAAGAAATTTGATTAGCTCAAATTGTTTTGCTGGCATCAATTTTGATGTCCAAAATTTTTGTTTTGTTCATTAGCAAAAGCTAGCTACTAAAAACTTTATTGATTACGTTTTGCTTGTTCAGTTTTCAAGGTTCATTAAGCTGTCACTTCCAAGTGACTTTCTATACTTTAACATAGTGTTAACTCTATGTCAACTCTTTGTGTTAGTATTTTTTAAGGTTGTTGTTTGTTTTCTTAACAACGTTTAAAAATATAACATTAATCTACTAGGAATGCAACTGTATTTAAAAAGAAAAATTATTCTGTTAAAAATGTTTTTCATGATATCTTTCAATCTTTCATTGAAACCCATTACTTAATGCGTTTATTCCAACCAATGAAATCTTGTACTCTCATTGAAGCAACTTACTATTTAAAAGAAAGGATGGCTTAAGTCCATTAAAAAATCGACTTAAGCCATTTAAAGTATTTTAATTACTACTTAAATTAGGATAATAAAAAGCAACTACTAGAAATCTGTTATTTTATCAATTTTTCCATACTATCAATAAAGTCATAACTATGCTCAACAGCCGCTTCTTGGATTTCATAATATGCCCAATATTGAGATGAAACATCTGTGAATTTATCTTCAATAGACTCATTAATTGGACCACGATTGAATAAACGATTCAAAATTTTTACTGCTTGTGCACGTGTTAACTTTTCATTCGGTCGGAATGTCCCATCACTGTAACCAACCATTATACCCAAATCACTAATACGCGCAATTTCATTTATAGCCCAAAATTCTGATGATACATCATTAAAAGTCTTTACTTCATTTTCTGTATCACAATATTTTGTATCCTTCCAACCCTCTTTACAATCTCTATCTATCCATCGAATTGCAATGACAGCCATTTGTGCACGTGTAAGATTAGCATTTGGGACAAAAGTATTTCTTGTTACACCACTCATTATACCGATTGAACGAATATACTCTATATCATCTTTAGCCCAAGATTTATTTGTATCTTTATATGTGTAGGTACTTGATATAGGAGTACTATTATTTGTAAATTGACGTGCAATCATTGCTGCCATTTGTTCACGTGTAATATAAGCATTTGGACGAAACGTTCCATCTTTATAACCCTGGATATATGGGACATGCTTTAATAATGTTTTTTCAACATCTACTGTCTCATTAACAGGATTGAAGTATTCATTAGATCCTTCAACATAAAGGATTGTGAAAGTTGAGAAATGATCTACATCAAACTCAATTCCTTTTACACCATTTTCTGTCTTCACTATGCGGCCTTTTACAACTTCTTTAGTCCCATTACTATGCTCAATAAAAACTAATAAATTATCAATTTCTTCTTGCGATAAATTAGTATGAATTGGTAAAGTCAAAGTCACAGGTATTGAATTCATATTAGTCTCAATTGTCATAGGGCGACCTATAATATCAATATTAGCATTTTCTACTTTAGTCATAACTTTTATTTCTTGCTTCATACGTGCTTTAATGACCTGTTTCTCCGTATCCTTTTTCAATGGAACAATCTTGAAATACAAATCATCCGTAAAAGTATCTAAAGAAGTACTTGGAATAAAAATATTTCCATTTATCGTATTAATTGATAAATTAATTTTCTCTTGACTCAAATTATTTATAGCATCCTTTAAAATATAGATATTTGTTTCCTGCACTTGATCTTTTGTATCCGGAATAATAAGTCGAGCAGTTTTAATACCATTATGTTGTAGTTTTTCAATGAACTCCTGCGCCTTCTCCTTAGTAAAAATAACTTGATCTTTTACTTTTCCATTTTGATCAAATTGCCGCTCTATCGGTATTTGTAGAAGTAATTTATCTATATTTGCATCATCAACTAGATCTACATTAATTCTTTCTGTAATTATTGATGGCAATGATGCTACAGGTGGATAATATGTGATCGGTGTAAAATTATTATCTACTTTCCAATTAGCAAATAAAGTTACACTTTCATTTTCTATGGTAAGAATACTATTTGCTACATATGTTTGACCACTTCCATTTGCCTTTGTATTCCAACCATCAAATATATAACCTGTTTTGCTTAGATTCCCTTCATTCCCTTTTATCGTAACGGTGTCACCAGTTGTATAAACTTGATGATCATTTGGAACGTTTCCATTAGTATGTCCATTTCCATCATAATTAATTGTATAAGTCGGTTTTATAACTGATTTCCACATTGCAAATAGTGTTGCACTTTCATTTCCTATCACAAACGTACTATTCTCTGAGTATGCTTGTCCACTTCCATCAGCTTTTGTATTCCAACCATCAAATACATAGCCTGTTTTGCTTAAATTCCCTTCATTTCCTTTGATCGTAGCTGTGTCTCCTGTTGAATAATTTTGTTGGTCAATCGGAACATCTCCATCAACATGACCATTTCCATTATAAACAATTCTATATATAGGAAGAGGTTCTTCTCTTGTTATTGTAATTGTATAAGTTTTCAAAGATCCATTTGGTGCTGTTACAACAATAGCAATTTGATTATCACCTAAATTCAATGGAACTTGATGAATTGTGTTATTTGTGACATCAGCTGCATTAATTTTCATGGTAGCATCTGAATCCATTAACTCAGCAACTATATTTACACTATCAACTTCATTAGATACGATCGCTGAATATGCTTTGATCTCGGGATTAAAAGCTGGTGACAATGTACCCTTATCAATAGATAGGTTCTTTAATCTAGATTCATCCGAGAGCTGTGGTGTAATTACTCCTGTCAATTGGATACTACGTTTATTACTACTAACATCTGTTGTAATTTCGATTGTACCATTCTTGACATCTGTTGAGGTTGGGTTGAAAGTTACTTCAATATCAAAAGAATCACCAGGATTTAATACTCCACTATAATTAGATGTACTAGTAAACTCCCCTGAAGTAATAATATCAGTGATTTGTATAGGGTTTATTGAATTATTTCTAACAGTAACTGTTTTTTTCTGCCCTAGTATATTAAAAGAAAGTCCACTTGTAGATAAGCCAAGATCGTAACCAATTAACTCTCCAGAAAAAGTAGAAAGATAAATTGCCCCATTTTGTTGATAAAGGAATAAAACATCGCCATTAGTAGAATTTATTGCAATATTAGCAATATTTGTTTCAGCAACTTCTTTTGACTGTCCAAATGTATTTCCTGCATTTGTACTAACTGCATAAAACACCTTACTACCACTTGCAAATCCAGTAATGATATTACCAAACATATCTCCACTTATCGAGCGCCCTGAACTAGAAGAGTTATTTGGGAATTGAATAGTTTGAGATGTTCCTTTAGTAATATTAGCTTTCAACGTATTTGTTTGGGACCCACTTACATACAGTAAAGTATCATTATTAGAATCCGCTACGAGAGTACCTACTGAATACATTACCGAACTGTTTGTATTTACAATAGGACTAAACGTTTGACCATGGTCATTACTGATAAAGTAATAAACAGATGGATTATCTACTACAACTATCACATTTTTATTTTTAGGATCAACATGAACATCTGCAAAGCTATAGTTCATAGCTGATATGGTACTTTTATTAAAAGTATCTCCACCATCATTACTATGAAGAAGCGTTCTTCCCTTACCAATTATATAGAGATAATCACCATCTGTTGCCATATGAAGGGTTGCTCCACCATCTAATGAACCAATATCCTTAGGTGCAGAAAATGTTTTCCCGTCATCAGCACTCTTTACTAACCTAGCCGAGCCATTTTCTACCCATCCTACATATACTATACCAGTGGCAGAGACAGCAATCTCTGCTTCATAGTTTTGTGGGATAATTTGAACACTCGGCTGAAACGTTTTCCCATTATCTAAACTACGAGCTACACGTATACCATTAGTTCCATGATAAGTAGCAAAAATTATTCCATTTGCTGCAACAGCCAGCTTACGCGAGGTATTACCTTGAGTTATCGTATTTCCTACACTTCCAACATCGCTTACAAGAACTCCAGTTGTACTTGCTTTTACATTAGGAACAAATGAAATAACATTTGATAAAACCAAAAGAATGGCTAACAAATAGAATCCAAATCTTTTTCGCATTAAACTCTTCAACTTTGGTGCACCTCAGCTTTCCTAGTTACTATTAAATAAGCATTTTTAAATCGATATTTTCATGATCAAACATAATTTTTTCCAGCTTTCGAATGGCGCCTTCCTGAAAATTCATAAATTCCTTGAGTGAATCTAAATAATTTAACTAACATGTATCATCCCCCTCCTAAAATAACTAACTCAATATCTATGCAATATAGTAAAACAAACTACTCTCCAAAAACTCTCATAGTATCTGAAGAGCAATAAAAAAACTGCCCACAAATATGGTTAAAACCAAAATTTGCGAACAGCCATTTGTTTATAAAGTTGCTAAATATAATAAGAAGATTATCGCGAAAACATACATAATCGGATTTACTTCTTTTGCTTTTCCTTTAATAATCATTGTTAATGGATAGAAAATGAAGCCCACTGCAATACCTGTTGCAATCGAGTACGTTAATGGCATCATAATCATTGTTAAAAATGACGGTACAGCAATTTCAAAACGATTCCAAGCAATTTGACCTAAAGAAGCGACCATTAGAACTCCAACTATAATTAATGCAGGAGCTGTAACAGCTGAAGTAATAACTCCTAACAATGGAGATATGAAAAGTGCTAATAAGAATAAACATCCTGTTACAATTGAAGCGAAACCTGAACGTGCACCAGCTGCTACACCTGAAGAGGATTCTACATAAGATGTGATTGTAGATGTACCAAAAATGGAACCTACAATCGTAGCAATTGAATCAGAAATTAAAGCTTTACCAGCACGTGGTAAACGATTATCTTTCACTAATCCTGCTTGGTTTGCTACTGCCATTAAAGTTCCTGCATTATCAAAGAAGTCGACAAATAAGAAAGTTAAAATTACGGACAGCATGGATAATGTATAGAAGCTTGGATCAAAAAAGGCACTGGATAATGCACCGAATGTTGGCGAAATACTAGGTGGTGCTGAAAAAACTTTTTCTGGTAACCCAACTTGTCCAGTAATCATACCCACAATTGAAGTAATTACCATACCATAGAATACGCCGCCTTTAATTCCACGCACCATCAAAATAACCGTAACAATAATGCCAAAAATCGCTAGTAATACCTGTGGGTCACGTAAATTCCCAATACCAACTAAAGTCGCATCATTATTAACAATAATTTTTGCATTTTGCATGCCAATAAATGCAATGAATAAACCAATACCAGCACCTACCGCTAATTTTAATTCCATAGGGATAGCGTTAATTAATTTTTCTCGTAGGCCTGTTAATGTTAATAATAAGAAGAAAACACCTGAAATAAATACTGCTGCTAAAGCATGCTGCCATGGGCTACCATTAACCAGTACTACTGTATAAGCAAAAAATGCATTAAGCCCTAAACCAGGCGCTAAGGCCAAAGGATACTTCGCTAAGAGTCCCATAATAAAACAACCAATAGCTGCTGACACAGCAGTTGCAACAAATACAGCCCCATAATCCATACGTAAAGCATCTGGTAAATCCTTTACATCTGCTAATGTCAATGTTAATGGATTTACTACTAAAATGTAAGCCATTGCTAAGAACGTTGTGAAGCCACCAAGAAATTCCCGACGATAATTCGTTCCTAATTCATCGAACATGAAATACTTTTTCATTTGAAAGAAATCCTCCGTTGGTCGTCTTCAATATCGAAAACAAAAAAGACACACTGACTATTCTACTAGTCGCATGTCTACGATATTTCATCACCTGTATTGTGTGAAATTTATTAGTGTCTATACATTCGTATATATAACTAAAATCGTAGTCAAGTTATTTACGGTAACTTGGTAGAAACTCACGGGCCTTATTCCCGACATTATACGACGACTTATTTAATTTACAATCGTAATATATCATTTCATTTTTTAGATTTCAACCCTATTTCCGAACATTTTATATAAAAAAAATACGAAAGTTCGTGTAAAATACTTATTTAATGTTCATGTTTTTTTAATTAACACTTCTTAGATTTCATTGTGCCTTAACTAATAAAAACCCTAGAATCAGCTTTAAGATTCTAAGGTTTCATTATTAATAATTTCCCACTCATTATGAAACTAATACAATATAGTTGATTTAAAGTTACTGACACATCGTCAAATTCGCTTTCGAGCAATCACTGCTAACCGACTATTCTCGGCTGAGTACTCACATGTAGATAGAACAAGAAGCTTGTCTCCATACTGTGCAGTCACTCCTGTGTCGTAAAGCGCGAGCTGTTCAATATTTTGAATATACGAGTCAAACTCAACAGGTGTTTCTATCTGATCAATCTGATAGTATTTAAAAACGTCATCCGTTTTGCTGTATACCTCCGAGAGAATAACAGCAACGATTTCGTATTCTTCCTGCTCGTAAAGCGTACTAAATTGTAACATTGTATGCTCCTTATAGTAGCTTTCCTTCTTGTACTTCTCTAAATCTGCAAACATCGCTCCACTTTTCATATGATGTCCATGGATGAGTAATATGTCTGAATCATTTATGTGACTATGCTCATCCAAAAAAGGGAGTCCATTTTTATTTTTTTCCTTATTGAAACCATGATTCAGATAGTACTGCGTATCCTGTTTATTCTGCATAATCGGGTAATCAATCCGGGTGCCGTCTATTTTCAGCCACCCGATGATATCCGGGTTTTGTTTGTACAGTTCTTGGAATTCAGGGAGCATGACATTTGTGATAAAAGATGAGGTTGCTTTAACATCCTCATCTTTATTATTTTCTTTATATCGTATTTCTGCTAACTCTTTTATTTGCTTATTTTCAGTATAATCCTGTAAATAACTTCTCCCAAGAGAAACTAGGGAATATACAAGTAGGATTGTGAAAAAGGCGATAAGAATTTTTTTAATTTTGCTCATTTCCTTACCACCTTTCCCATTACTAAATGTGCTTTTTCTTCTTGTTACCAAACAATAGGAATCCTAGCATTATTAAGGACATAAGCGCCAAAGCCATATAGAAGATTGGTGGCATACTATTATCACCTGTTTTTGGAACATTATCTAATTTGTTTTCTTTGTTTACTCCACTATTATTGTCATCGGATTTACTGTTTCTACTAGATTCAGTTTTATCTACAGAATTAAGCTTGTTTCCAGAAACTTTGGAATTACTTCCAGAACCAGGATTGTTTCCTGAATCTCCTTGATTTCCTACAGAGCCTAGGTCGTTTCCTGAATCTCCCGGATTACCTTCAGCTCCTGGGTTGTTTCCTGAATCTCCTGGATTACCTCCAGTTCCTGGGTTATTTCCAGAGTCTCCTGGATTACCTCCAGTTCCTGGATTGTTTCCTGAATCTCCTGGATTACCTCCAGTTCCTGGGTTGTTTCCTGAATCTCCCGGATTACCTCCAGTTCCTGGGTTGTTTCCTGAATCTCCTGGATTACCTCCAGTTCCTAGGTTGTTTCCTGAATCTCCCGGATTACCTCCAGTTCCTGGGTTGTTTCCTGAACCTCCTGGATTACCTCCAGTTCCTGGGTTGTTTCCTGAATCTCCTGGATTACCTCCAGTTCCTGGGTTGTTTCCTGAACCTCCTGGATTACCTCCAGTTCCTGGGTTGTTTCCTGAACCTCCTGGATTACCTCCAGTTCCTGGGTTGTTTTCAGAACCTCCTGGATTACCTCCAGTTCCTGGGTTACCTTCTCCAGATCCACCAGGGCTAACTGGTTTCATTGGTACATTGTGTTGTACAATGTCGAATTCAACAGAAATCGTTGGGCTCGTATATGTTTCATATCCATTTTTTGTTACAACCAAATAGTAATCTGCTTCTGGGAATACCATGTATGCGTAGAAGCCAAATATATCGCTATATTGCTCTGGGCTAGCGTTATCGTTCGGTGCAAAGCCTGGAATCGCAGGCAATACTACTTTCGTGCCTGGTGTAATACCTTTCGCACGGTTTCTTGGCGTGTCTGCATAATATAGCGTTACTGTAGCGCCTTCAATTTTCTTACCAGTGTTTTCGTCACCTGTCGTTTTATCATAAACCGTGCCGTATGGGTCTACTAATTCTGCTGAAATATTAAGTTCATCAATATTTGCCAAGTTAAGTACTTTATCCTTGACAAGTATTAATTCTTTGCCTGGCTCAAATTCATAACGTACTTCCAGCGTATAGTTACCTGTTGTTAAACCTTCTGCTGTGAAAGTACCATTCTCCTCTAAAGGAAATGCCTTTGGAGCACCATTCTCTAAAACATAATTTCCCGCTGCATCCTTCAAATAAACAATTAAGTTACCAGCAAAATCCTTAGTTAGCAATGAGTTAGTACCATTAGGTTGCTTGAAAAGTACGATACCTACAGCAGTAATTTCTGCTGGAACTAAGTTACCTTCTATTGGGTTATCCGTACCTTCAATAATCGCTTTTTGCGTGAATGGAACAAGCGTTTGTATGCCACCAATATTCACTGGATGCTTGTAAGTAATCGTATACTCCTCACCTTGTTGAACAAGATGGTAGTAACGACCTTCCGAATCAGTAGTGATCGTTTCTTCCTCACCAGTTGCAACATTTTTCACTACAATCTCTTTAAAAGGAAGGACCTTTCTAGTTTCATTGTCACGTAGAACACCTGTAAGTGCTGCTGGCATTGTGATGACAACTGCATTATCTTCATTGTATGGTACACCTGATGGGCTAGTAGCATCCGTTTTCGCAATCACCTTATGCTCTTTCGGTGTGATGTCAGTCAATTTCGGTGGCGTATATGAAATCGTCGCTTTACCATTTTCATCAGTAGTAGCTTTGCCCACTTCCACACCATCAACGATAAAGATAACTTCCTCGCCTACTACTGGCTTGCCATCTTGCCCTGTTAAAGTAGCTGTTAAGTCAACAGGTGTTTTACCGTCTCCACGTACCTTTTGAATTTTTGGTTCTAGGGCAAGTGTACCTGGAAGATAACGAACATTCTCAAATGGAGCTTTAGCAGTTTCGTTATCCTTGATTGTACCTGTGTACTCTCGGCTTGTTGGTGTTGTTGTGTAACCTTCTGCCGTATAATCCTTTTCTGTTACGACATATGTTGTATCTTTTAAGATTTCTTCAATTAGCAATGTTTGTTCATGTTTCAAGTGGAATTTGTCCCCAGACTTAATCTGTCCTTTCGTGCCGTCAGATTTCGTATAATCATACGTTTTGTCTGCACCCGCCCCAGTAAAGATTACTGTGTATTCAAATTCCTTCTCTTCATCACTACCATTACCAGTAACTGTATTGCTAATTAGTAAACTGCCGGGCATCTCTCTATTATTGATATAGTGTGCTTCGGCTGTTTTTCCTTCTTCGATACTACCTGTAATAATAAAATCTTCTGGTGTAGTTGCATACTCTTCATTTGTGTAATCTATCTGTTGAATTGTGTAAGTAAGCCCCACAGGTAGATTATGAACAGTGATTGCCTCACCATGTTTCAGTACGATTTTTTGACCAGATTCGATTGTTCCTGTCGTGTCATCAGACTTCGTATACGAATACGATTTGTCCGATCCTTCGCCAGTGAAAGTAACCGTATATTCAAAGTCTTTATTTTTATTGCTACCGCTGCCTGTTACCGTATTGTCAATCAACAACTGTCCGTGTATTGTTCGGTTGTTGACATACTTCAACTCGGTTACTTTGTTTTTTTCAATCGCACCACTGTACACTCGGCTTTCTGGGTCTGTCGTATATCCGCCATCCTGATAGCTTTCTTGAGTAACTGTATAAGAAAGACCTTCAAGTAATTTAGGGAATGTGATTGCCTCACCATGCTTCAGAATGATAGAATCTCCACTTTTTATCGTAGTTTTTACTCCATCCTTCACATATTCATATTCCGCATCCTTGTCTTTCCCATCAAAGATAATTGTATATTTAAACTCTTTGTTTGAATCTCTGCCATTACCTGTTACCGTATTGTCGATTTTTAATCCACCTACAGCAGGAGTTGGTACAATAAGCGGATCAGCAGAAGTAACTTTTACTCCGTCCACCCAAATAGGCTTCCCTTGCGTATTCCCTACATACACTTGATAAATTCTTGTAGTTGGTAGCCAAGTATTGGTATCAATATAGGTTTCCTTCAGCTCATAATACCCTGGATCTGGGAATAGCAGATTAAGGTTCCCTCCGCTATCAGTTGTTCCCTTTGCAACTTCTGTTCCATCGCCCTTCTTATACAGCGTAAACTGTACACCTTGAAGCGGTTTACCGTCAGGATCTACCTTTTTCAGTGCTAACAAAGCATTGGAACTTGAACTACCGGCTACGTCCGAATTATCCAACATGCTTTCGCTTTTTGCACTGATAGATTCCAGCTTATCGTCTCCCGCTAGCTTTACCTCATTGCCCATCTTGTCTCCAGCTTTCGCTTTAGATGGATCAACCTCTGTTTGATATACAAACTGATATAATTTATTAGGGTCTTTCATTTTGAATGTTAAAACTGTAGTGCCACCCGCACCTGGTGCAGCTTCCACTTGAACTTCAGCATTCGGGTCGCTTAGGTCCAGTGCTGCACCCTCCCGTTCCAAAGCACCGCTGGCAGTCAGTTTGGCACGATACACTGCCATACTTGGCGTTGTCAGTACAAGCTTTCCGTTTGCATCGTAGCGCAAATTCATGCCCGCACCGATAGTGTCCTGCAAATAAACACCCTGCTCCATGTTGAATGGCGGAGTATAGTTTACTGTCCATTCCAATACTCCTGGAGTTGGCTTAGTTACCGACTTCCCTAGAGTTTGAATTGGTACAATAACCTTACGTTGTTCAGTGATAACCTTTTCCTCTCCACCCCAAGTCATATGAAGATCAGCTTTATTATACAGTACCTGCTTGGCGGTGCCGTTTGTAGTGTATTCCTCTAAATATTTTTCTAAAGCCGCATTGGATGGTCTTGCCTTTACTAAAATGACATATGGACTTTCCAATTTAGAGAAGGTGAAAGTTCCTACGTTTCCATTCTTAGAGAAGCTTACTACATGAGCGTTAGTACCTGGTTCAATAATCGTTTTGGCATCGTTTCTAACGCCATATTCAGTACCACTACCATTGTCCGAATAGCCTTTCCAAAGCTCAAAATCCTTACCCTCAGAAAACGGCACGAATTCCCAGCCTTCTGGTAATGTGTCTACCAGCTTAATATTACTAATTACTCGATTACCGCCATCCTTAGCCATTTCTTCTGTATTATATCCTGGCATATTCACACCAAGACGGAAAGTAACTGTTTTTGTCGTTCGGTCATATGCAGAAAGTGTCCATGCTTCATTGCTATCATTTCTAATGTAGCTACTTACGTTATTTGGGTTAACGTTTTCAGGTGTACCATCTACCTTCAATGGCTTAGACGCAAAAAGCATATCTTTATTCAGCATGCGCACATGAAGATTCACCGAATTTTGTGCAGATTTCACGACTTCACCATCAAACAGCAAAGCTCTATTCCATCTTGCTTTCCCTACATTAATATCTTGCTTAAACAGGAAATTTGGATCAGTTTCAAGTGAACGGAAGCTGAAAGAAGCAGCTTGATCAGTAGTATATCCAGTCACTTTGATTAAATCCGCCACCACTTCACCATTCACTGTCAAAGGGATAGCTTTCAAAGTCAAGCCGTTAGGGCTCTTGAGGGTTCCTTCGTGATATTGCTTCCAGAGCTGTGCATCATTAATATTCGTTTTGATTTTCGCAATGGTTTCTGCATTCACCTCTCCAGTTGCATCTACAGCGTTATTCAAGACGTTCAAATCTCCACCGTGCACTAGTACATCGTATACCACCGCATCTGGCAGGGCATACTGTGGAGCTAGGCTAACAGTCCATGTAACACCGCCGAGGCTGAAATCCTCCATCGTAAGAGAGCCATTTTTTGTAAAAGTATGTGCACCGATAGTAACTATTGCTTCGTCAGTTACTGCGGCAGGTCTTAGACCAGTCACCACATCATTATTCTGAATACCATTTAATGTGTCTAAATTCCAGTTAGCACGAGGATCGATTCTGAAATTTGAACCATTTATCACCTTAGACTTAATCACTAGCTCTACTTTACCGTTAATATCCCCAAAGGAATAAACACTGTTCGCATCTGGTGTAATTGCTTCTTCTTCAGATGCAGCACCATCCACCCAGGTTTGCCATGTTGCTGATGTAAATTCCAATCCAGCAGGTAGGATATTTGTGATAGTAAAGTCCTTTAACCCTTTTTTGTTATATTGGTTAACAGTGACTTTCCATATGATTGTTTCACTACTATGATCATACGAGGCACTGACCTGAATCCAATCTGGAGCAAAGGAAATCTCCTGGCTCGCCTCCACCAACTTATCATCATCTTGTTTCAATTGCACTGAACCACGCATGACCCGATAGCTACGGCCAAGATTGCCTGGTGGATTCTTATGCTCATAATAGTAGCTTTCTTTTGGAATCCATGTTTTATATTCGACTTTTGGATCTACACCTGTTCCTGGTGGAAAAGTATAGGTCAGCGATCCGTCCCCACCAATGCTTGGGGTTGCCTCAATACCATTTACTTTGAATGAACCTGGCATGTAGATACCGGGGACATTCCCAGAGGTATTATAAGATGAGGGGTTCGTATAAAATATCTTTCCGTCTAATGGTAGTTTGATTTTATTATCAAACTGATCGAAAGCAGATACAGTTGACTGCCAAGTAACCGCTCCCTCAACAAATTGTGCAGCTGGAAGTCCGCGATAACTATACTGATCCCATTTGACCATACCGGGCGAACTCAATGTTATGCTATACGCCGCTGTCACGTCTGGGTTTTTCAACTGATAAGCTGTCCCAAAGATGTTGATAGGCTTTGTGTCACCATACACCATTCCCGTTAAATCTGCATCGGCAGTAGTTTCAAAGCTGAAGACAATTCCTCGTCCAACACCATTGAAAAAGTTATCGTCACCATTAAATACAATCTTAATGCTGTTCGGAGTGAAATAGGCAGTACCGAGCTGTTTCATACCTGATTCTGTCTGTGCATTCAGAACTTTAGTAGCTGTCGGTAACACCACTTCTTTAAAGTAGTCTTCTCTTTTCAGCTCAATCCAATCACCCTTCTGGATGTAATTATCAGGATTTGCATTAGTCGGATTTGGGTCATCACCATTCACTGGCGCCGCGAGGCCTTCCGATTTGAGTGTAAATTGCTGTCTTCCTTGAATAATACCATCTGGCGCAATAACAGTCTGGGGATTCCCCTGCCTCACTTCCAGTGGAAAGGACGAATTAACTCCCATAAACACCGCTGTTTTATCAGAAGGCACTCCCAAAGACATCGGTATGACACTCTTCTGTGTGTCAGATACTGCATCTTTTGCAGATGGGTCTGTTTCAACTTCATTATTTGTCGCCTTATCAGTATCGACCGGTTCGCCTTCGTTATCTGTTTCCTTACCAGTATCAACCGGTTCGCCTTCACTGCCTGTTGTCTTACCAGTATCAACCGGTTCGCCTTCGTTGCCTGTTGTCTTACCAGTATCAACCGGTTCGCCTTCACTGCCTGCTGTCTTATCAGTATCAACTGGTTCGCCTTCGCTGCCTGTTGCCTTATCAGTATCGACTGGTTCGCCTCCGCTGCCTGCATTGACTGTTTCGTCTTCCACATAGTTATCAGGACTTATCGAACTCTCCGCAGATGCAGGAACAGCGAATGCCAACGTTTGCAAAATAAGCATCACTACTAGCAAAAATGACATCACTGATTTGCTTATACTGCGTTTTCGTTTCATTCCCAAAACCTCCTCCTTTTCCTTATAAGTTCATGTCAACTGTACGGTAAATCTGCCTGTGGCCTCTTTGAAACGCTATGGAGCTTCAAATGATCAAGCTTCACAGAAGAACAAGCTGGAAACCATACGTCGTCGTTTCGCCTAGCCCTTACTTTAAAATATCAGTCCATGCCAAGCGGATACAGTGTATCTAGTTAACTCTATCATTAAGTGTTGAACAAAAACTGAACAGTCTCGGCAAAAAAACAAGTCGTATTTTTTGTATAGTAATCAAGAAATTGATGAGTGAGCGTTTCAAGCTTATTTAAGAAAAAGGAGTAGAAACCTGAGCTATGTTGAGTCGCAAATATTTCTCAAAAAACTATGGATTCTAGGTTCAGATTTTCGAAAATCATTGAGAATAAAATGGCAAAATTAAAAACGAGTCCAGTGCATACCGAACTCATTTTAATTAAGCCTAATGAAATAACCGCGTCTAACTTTTGGGGGTCTCTTCAAATATTGGAGGTTTTTGGGTAGGAAACAATTTATTATAAAGCAGCTTTTGCTGTCTTATTATCTTAGCAGACTCCGATAAATAGGTATCCACATTCTAATTAGTTTATATCTATTATTCTCTGGTGACTTAGATATAATATCATACAGCACACTGGTTCATGTGTTTTCCTTCCTTTTAATAATTGAAGGACTTATCTGTTTCACTGGTGCACAATACGTATACAAATGATTAAACGTTACTGGGTTCTGGTGCAGATTGTATATCTATTTTTTGAAATTTGCATAACACAGCATTAGCTTTGCTATACATATCGACGGGAGTATTGCAAAATTTGTCTATGCAACACCTCCCCATAGCACACCGCTTGAACAAAAAATACAAATAGCATAGGGAACCTGTTCCAGGATCTAAAGTGTTCATTATAAAGCAAAATTTTATTTGCGATAAAATGTTAATTTTGCTGAAGTATAAAGATAATCATCATGCACAACGATTAAAGCCGTATAACTATTCCTTTCCCAGCTTGTAAACAAATTTCTATATTTTTCATAGGTAAATTCATAATCATCTCCAAGTTCTGCTATCCCTCCTACATGTAGTCTGGCATGCATAGTAGTCATTTGATCCCATGTGTCATAACTATTTTGTTCAGGAAGAAAGTCATAGCTAATATACTCTAATTGCCCACCTATAAAAATGTATGTCAACTCTGCTGAATAGCCATATTTTGTCGTTTCATAGATTAAAAAAGTTTCTCTACCGTCTTGAAGTTTGTCTATAAATTTTGATTTCTCATTTTTCTCTACATCTCGAATAGTTAAGTTAAAGTTAATATTATTAAAAGGCACAACAGGCTTCTTTGTAGCTAAAAATTTATCTACTACATATCCTTTGATATTACCAGCGGTCACATAGGACCAGCCTACTAATGTAGCATGTACAGTCACTTGTGTACCATTGCTTAATGAACCTACTGAAGCTCCCGATTGACTGGCAATATTTCGAACGATAACCCCACTAGCTGTATTAACGTACTTTGTTGTTGTTTTAGTCTGCCCCATAAAATCTGATTTAACATAGCCTACCACATTGCCATATTGTACATAAGACCAACCATTTCCTACTGATCCATAGTCTTCAACAATCATATTATATTTTAATGTAGCTAATGTTGATGCTGAAGGAGATGGCTTAGATTTCACAACGAGACCACTTTTAGAATTTGCGATTTTAATCGTTGAAGGTGGAACGCTTAAAAAAGAGGAAGAAACATATCCCTTTACATCACCCGCTTGAATATGAGACCAACCATTCGAAGACGAAAACTCTATCACAAATTCATCCTTCGCTAGATTACCAATGGAATTGGCTGCATCATTCGGCGACTCTCTCACAAGCAAGCTCGAGCCACTTACAACCTTCACTGTTCGATAATCCGCAGCATCTGCTACTTGGTGCTGAATACTAAATAGCATCGCGAGTACAAATACTGCAGCAAACCATTTCTTGAATATATTCAACCAATTTACCCCCTTTTATATTTTCACTATTCTACCATTTATCATATTGACTGTATATATTTCCAAATTAACAAGTTCAATAATATAATTATAGCTGTTACTTTTCTTTCGCTACAGAAAACATTTGCCGCTGACGCTTGGCTTTCTTCTAAAAAGGTAGAGCGAAAATTTGGTATAATTTTAAATTTACTGAATCAATGTTGTAACAAAGTCTATTTTTTTTGCAACAAAACTAAAAATCATCGTAAGTTCTGAGAAGTATTGCTACGATAAAAACAGAAAGGAGAACAACATGAAATTCAACTTTATTTGGAAAAACAATAAATCATCTTCTGAAATTGAGATTATTAGTAATCCTTCAAATAAAGAATTGCTTTCGACATTTGAACAACAATTTTTCCAATCTATAACATTAAGCGCAACAGATTTCAAAACAAATCGCCAGGTTATGATTGAACTCAATAACATCGAAGCAATTGAGGCATCTGGTCATTTTACCAAAATCTTTTTAATAGATGGTACAGAGCTAATGCTGAATAAGATTTTAAAAGAGTTATCTTACTTGGAATCATTCGGATTGGTTAGAATCAACAATTCAATGATTTTGAATTTGAATCAAATACACTCGTTTGCTTCAGGAAGTCATGCTAGATTGGAAGTTACTACAAAACAACAAAATACATATATTGTAAGTAGGCATTATGCAAAATCTATTAAGGAGAAATTGATATGATAAATGACTTAAAGAATAGCTTTTTGAACGTTTCATTTATGGTGTTGATTTGGATTACTTTTTTAATTACTATTTTTAATCTTCACGAAGAAAAAGTCAGCTTTCTTTATATTTGGAATTTAATTGGTATTAGCATTCTAATGGGAATTGTTTTTGGTATAGCTTATCCTTACTTGTGGAACTACTCTACATTAAAAGTAACAACTAAAATTACTATTAGTACTTTTTTAAATTTTTTCTGTGGCATTGGAAGTGTATATCTTTTTTCACTGAAAGTATTTGAATTTATCCAACCTTATTTATTACTAATTTTAGTATTAACGTTAATTGGTCATATCATCGGATTTTATTTTTTCTCAAAATATGAAAATAAAAAAATAGCGGATAGTTTGAATAGATCGCTTGAAAATTAAGGAGACGGAGACGAAAATGAACATCAATACTAGCTTACAAGTACTATTAAATGATATTGCTCAGAAACAAAAGAAGGGGCTTCCTTTTATCATGGCCTCCATATTTATTTGGGGAGTTATCACAACAATCACATTGCTGCCTTTAGATTTAATGATAAAAAATATTGGTATTCTATCTTGTGGTGCATTGCTGTTTCCTGTTTCAATTCTTTGTGCCAAAATATTAAAGGTTGATTTATTTTATAAAGAAAATCCATTGATTAATGGACTGTTGATTGCAACAAACAATCAAATTTTATATTTACTTATTTGTATTCTTCTATTGATTAAAGCACCTATGTGGGTCTTACCTGTATATGCAATTATTTACGGTGCACATTTGTTACCATATTCATTCTTTTATCAATCCAAAAATTATCGATATAGTTCAATATTTATTTGCGGAGCTATTTTGATAAGTATAATTTTCTTCCATTTAAATATTATCTTTGTCCCGATAATCGTAGAAATTGGTGTGCTTTTCTTATTTTTAATGCTGAAAAAGGAAATTAAAAGCTAGTCTATACGGGGATGAAGTTGAACTCTTTAACTAAATATCAAAAACGCCTTAGAAATCAATGTTTCTAGGGCTTTTTGTTGTGAATTTATACATCTAAAATCTATTTTAATTCGATATTTCCCAAATATCTGTAACAGGTTCACTTGACCATTTCAACTAAACTCAGTGTTAAAAGCCCAATTATCATGCAAGATAAATCGTCGATACTAAGAAAACGTTTATATATCATAGAAGATTTCATAATCAACAAGTGTTACCATGTGTCCACCACTAACATCAAGGTCAATAGTTTTATAATTACCCATGGAGATATACCTAAGATTTCATTCCAGATGTCTACCCTTTGTTTGGCGAAAAACTTACGTATCATTATTCCATCACTTGTAATGTTCCTTGTGAATAGACAAAGGATTGACCATTAATAGTGAAAGGGAGCTTACTTAAATCATGTCCTATCCTCATCATAAGTCATACCACAGGTTGTACAAATATTCCAATTTAATTTAGCCCCTATTTTGAATGATGCTTGTCAGATTGATGTCTCCTCTCAGCTATACATCACGATTTCTATGGTGTAGATTTCATATAACGTGGTGTAGTACCTATAGGATTCTGACTTGGAAAAGGTAGACTATTATTGTTCGTTACCCAGCCATTAAAATTAAATGTGAATTCCACACGAGCGTCTGTATTCTGCGTATCAATATCTTGTATATAGGCTTTCAATCTACTTTCTAGGTAATTCGGTTTGATGAAATCTGCATAGGGTATCGACTTTAACTCATTAAAAGGTAATAAATAGTCTTCGATAAGGGTATTGAGCTCATCATATTCGACAGGTTCTAGTAGCTCATAGTCATAGTCAATATGAATTACTGTTGTATATTTCTGTCCATGCTGTTTATGCACAATTTCAATCAGGTATCGGTATCTTGCTTCAGTTCCAATGACACCCGCTGAAAACACATCACGATAGAGCTCTTTGTTTATAGTAGGCTCAGGTGGCACAACTTTTCTATCCTTCATATTCTGTGGGTAAATAATAAATTTGTCTGTTGCAAAGTCACCTCTGGATGCACCATTTAAAATGGATTCTTTCATAAATGTTTCGTCTAAATAGTTCAACGGCTTACTGGAAATAGCAAATGCCGAGCTGACAGCCACTCCACCTGTAGTAAGTAAAATTAATAGTGCCATTACAACCATTCCTGATTTCTTCTTATTCATATCCATAATGGAGAGTACCCTTTTTTTTAGAATTTGTGTACTCCCTAGAAAATTTGTGGAAAAAACACCTTCTCCTCTTTTTAATTTCTCAGCATGTAGAATCGTCTGACTATACGTTTTTCTAAGTTGAATATCACTATTTTTTACTACTTCCTCATCACAAGCGTGTTCACAAAGATTGTCTAATTCTTTAGCGAACAGATAGAACAATGGATTGAACCAATGAATACTACTAACCAACAACACAAACGCTTTATACCATAAATCCTTTCGCTTCAAATGAACTAACTCATGCTTCAATATCATGTTTAGTTCTTCTTCTCGATAAGCATTATTAGGAAGCCAGATAGTATTATTAGTAAATCCCACTAACATGGGGGAATGGATACAACTACATTCTTTCAATGCGATTTCCTTAGTGATATTCATTTCACGTTTAACTTTTTCAAGCAAATGAAGGGTTTTCGTTTCAGTTATCGTTTGCCCCCATCTTTTCACCATGTTCATAAAACGATAATGTCTTACGAGATGAACTGTCAAAAATACAATGATTCCTAAAATCCATATGATCATCCCTATTTGCCATACAGAAAAGGCTGATATGGTATCTACAGATGTTGACACAAGTGTTATTTGACTACTATTAACTGGAACAAATTCTTTAGATGGCAATGGCGCTGGTTCTGATAAATTGACAACTGTGGACGACATATTGAACGTAAATGGGAAAATAAACCCTACAAGCATAACGAGCCAGCCATAATAGAGCCATTTAGCACTGTAGCGTTTTAAAAGGAAAGGTGTTACAGCTATAAAGAGTAGTCCAATAAAGGTCATTACTACAGATTTAAAGAATAAACCTATCATGATACTTTGCATTTTAATCCCTCTTTTCTTCCACCCATTTAAGTAAAGAAGCTAAATCTTCATTAGAAATAGTATCGGATTTATAGAGTGTGCCTACTAAATTCATAAAAGAATTTTTATGATAGAGCTTCATAAAATGAGCTGTTTCAAAATGTAGATAATCGTCTTTTTCCACTATCGGATAATAAAAACGCTCCTTGCCTTTTTTCTCACTGCGAAGGAATCCACGTTCAGTTAATCTATTCATAAGAGATACTACGGTTTGAATTTTCCAATTGTTCTCATTGCCTATGCTCTCCATTATTAAGCCTGTCGTAATGGGAGGATTACTTTCCCAAGCTACTTTCATAATTTTAAATTCTGTTTCAGGTAATCTTTTCATATATACTCACCTCCTCCATTTAAGACAACCGCCTTAAATAATATAATACATCTGTCTTAAATGGTTGGCAATATGAAGTTGGAATAAGATGGGCGACTTTAGTTTTTGCAAAAGAAGCTTATTCTTTTTATCCACAAATCTTTTTTCTTATAGTGGTTAATTCATTTTTGATAACCTTGAGATTTAAACACTCCCATTAAAATAGAGCTAATATTTGCTGGTGTACCTACACAAAAAGAATATCCTTGCACATGCCATTGAGCATTATGCCAAATTAGTAGGGATCCACAAAATTGAACTATATACCCAACTTCATTTTCACGCCTCTCTACTCATTAGTATGGGGAAATTATTAAAGACCAGGACATGAAGCTATTGAAACAACTTTAGGCACATATGAACATCTATATACAAATAGTAACTTTAAAGTTAAGTTACTAACAAATTAAACAGAATCATCTCTTTTAAAGAAGCAAAAAAAATCAGTTTACAGTTATCTATGCAAATAAAAAGTATATTAGAAATCAAAAAAAGAGTTATAAACCCTTATTCACCAAGGGTTTATAACTCTCCTACTATTATTCCCACTCAATCGTCGCAGGTGGCTTAGATGTAATGTCATACAGCACGCGGTTCACGTGTTTTACTTCGTTTACTAGGCGGACAGAGATTTTTTCTAATACATCCCAAGGAATGCGTGCCCAGTCAGAAGTCATACCGTCGATAGATGTTACGGCACGGATACCGATTGCGTAGTCATACGTACGTGCATCGCCCATTACGCCGACTGAACGGATATCAGGTAATACCGTGAAGTATTGCCATATGTCGCGCTCAAGGCCAGCTTTTGCGATTTCTTCACGTAGGATGAAATCAGATTCGCGTACAATTTCAAGCTTTTCTTCAGTTACTTCACCAAGTACACGGATACCAAGACCTGGACCTGGGAATGGTTGGCGCCAAACGATTTTTTCATCAAGGCCAAGCTCTAAGCCTAATGCACGCACTTCATCTTTAAACAAAGTTTTAAGTGGCTCAATTAATTGGAATTGCATATCTTCCGGTAGACCGCCAACATTGTGGTGTGACTTAATTGTTTGTGCCGTAGATGTACCTGATTCGATAATGTCAGTATAAAGTGTTCCTTGTGCTAGGAAGTCCATACCTTCAAGCTTTGATGCTTCTTCATCGAAGACATAAATAAATTCATTACCGATAATTTTACGTTTTTTCTCAGGGTCAGATACGCCCGCAAGTTTATCCATGAAACGTTGACGTGCATCAATTTTAATAAGATTCATGTCGAAGTCTTCAGTAAATGTTTTCATTACTTGCTCAACTTCACCTTTACGGTTTAAGTTGTGGTCCACAAACATACATGTTAATTGGTCGCCGATTGCTTTATGAATTAAAACCGCAACAACAGATGAATCTACACCGCCAGAAAGTGCACATAATACTTTTTTGTCACCTACTATTTCGCGGATTTTCGCGATTTCAAGCTCAATGAAGTTTGCCATTGACCAGTCGCCTTTTGCTTCACAAATATCGAACACAAACTGACGTAATAGGTCATTACCATATACAGAGTGACGTACCTCTGGGTGGAATTGTACTGCATAAAATTTACGTTCTACATTTGCCATTGCAGCAATTGGACAAGAAGCACTTGTTGCGATTACTTCAAAGCCAGCAGGAACTTCTGTCACATGGTCACCATGGCTCATCCAAACGATTTGCTCAGATGGCAACTCTCCAAATAGTTTATTGGAAGTTGTTACTTGGATTTCTGCTTTCCCGTATTCACGAGCTTCAGCACCTTCAACTTTACCACCTTGTGTATGTGCCATTAATTGCATACCATAGCAAATACCTAAGATTGGTAAGCCTAATTCAAAAATAGCTGGGTCTACATGAAATGCTTTTTCATCATAAACAGAGTTTGGGCCACCTGAAAAGATAATACCTGTCGCATTCATGTCTTTAATTTCTTCTGCTGTTACTGTGTGTGGGTGTAGCTCACTGAAAACACCAAATTCACGGATACGACGCGTAATTAATTGGTTAAATTGGCTACCGAAGTCTAGTACAACGATTTTTTCTTGCTCTTTTAATAAAGGGCTAGCTGACAAAATTTCCACCTCTTCTACTATTTTTAAAGGACACCTTCATGTGTTCAAAGAAAAACGCGTATGAAAGTAAAAACTTCCTACGCGTTCATAAGCTCTTGAAATATAAAGGCGAATGCGTATTAAAGAAAAGTGATTTTACGTACTACTCACCTAACCAAAACATCCACCTTCATAGAGAAATCATTTACGGTGATCTCGTAGAAACATCCGAACCTTATTATCGAACTTATATGAAAGCAATCCTTATCATATATAATTTTTTTCATTTTACTCTTTGTACCCACTAAAATCAACTGATAGTGCGATTGATTAAATATTCCCAACTTTCTTTCAGTTTCTTAAAATCAACACTTTGTGCTTCCTTGCCATAAATATGCTGTTCATAAACTGCAGTTAATTTTTGCATTTCATCTGTCTCTAGTGATGCATCCACCCGTTCAGCAAATGCCCGTAATGTTTCACCATCTTTTCGTCGTAAACCGATGCGTGATAATTGCTTCATTAAATCCTGATAAGAAGCATCAAAATTTGTCCAATCCGCTTCCTTTTTACGATATGCTCTTATTTGCATTTTAGGTATCCACGTTCTACGTTTCGTATACAATGAAATACTAGTAGCAATGAGCAAAACAAGTAAAGCCAGCCATACATATTTGAGTTTTTTCAACCATGTCCATACTACATCTAAGCTAAATGTTGAACTATTAGCCTTGTGTTTTGGCTCTTGCTCTTTTTTCGGCTGCTCCTTTTTTTCTTCTGGCTGAGTGATTTGTTCTTGCTGAGGCGTTTCTCGTTCAATATCATAATCAATATTCACATTTCCTGTAAAGCCAATCGTTGGCTCAAACTCCATCCAGCCTGTTCCAGGTACATATGCCTCCACCCATGAGTGTGCATTATCATTTGTAATGCGATACTCACGTAAACCATCTGACACTGAACCAGCATCACCTGGCGCAAAGCCTTTTACCCAGCGTGCTGGAATACCCACCGATCGTAGAAGTACAACCATTGATGTTGAAAAATTATCACAGTAGCCAATTTTTGTATCAAATAAAAATTGATCAACATAATCCTGATCCTCAGCAGGAATAGCTGCTGCAGTTTTATCATATCTAAAACCATTGGTAGAAAAATATCTTTCTATTGCTTTGATTTGATCATACACCGATGTTTTATCCTGAGTCATGTCTAACGCCAATTCTCTTACACGCTGCGGAAGTGTATTTGGTAATTGCAAAAAGCGATTAAAGGATGGGTCCAAGGTTTCCAGCATGGATGGTTTTGACAGTTGAAGCTGCTCCATACTATAGACAGGCTCACTATATGATAGCGTATAGCTTGATAATAATTTGTCCTCATCATTTTGTTGCTCTATTCCTATTTTTTCAGTTTGCTCATCCTGTATAAACATGGTTGAATCCTGTGCTGAAACTGACAGCATCCCATACGTTTGTATTAAAAACGGCATCGGAACAGCGATGTCCATCTGAATTTCACGCGTTTTTTCTAGAGATCCCACCTGTAAAGAAGTTAAAATAGGTGTATTAGCTTGATAATAATTTTTCCCAAAGTTTCCTTGCGAAAGAATCCATCCTTTTGATGTATAGGTATCCTTCGTGTCTATACGCCAATAGTGGCGATCACGGGAAGTCGCTGTAAAAACTAATGTATTATCTCCCTGAAATGGTCCGCCTAATCGACTATCATCATCACTATAACCAACTGATTTTTTACCCGAGCCCGAATCACCTTGTCCTGCAACCCCTTTGATAAAGGGTACTGGATCAGCCCAGGTTGGTCCTGTCTTCGGTAAAAAGAACGCAACTCCACTGACAAGTAGCACGGAAACAATCATAGGTATAACAAGCTTCCACTTTCTTATTGCATTATTTGCTGCATCGACTTGAAGCCATAGCCGCTTGACAAATAGGAAGCCTGTCATGATTAAGCCCAATATAATAACTTTTACAATTGCTACTTTGCCATTGTAGTCACTAAATGTATCTAAAGTAGCAATAAAGAATACTGTTAATGCAAAGAAATAGAATATATTATTCCGCACCGTTATCCAGTGGTGAATTAAGTATATTAACATCCAAATAAGAGCAAGGAAAAGCACTGTTCTAAACGAATCTGATACTTGTCCAAATTCTCCAGAAAAAATGGCTGTCATATTCCATTTCCATTCATGTATTAAAAACGGCAATGTGTTACCAGATAAAAAAGGCTTTTTACTAAATACAAATACTACAAACCACGTAATATATCCAAGTTTAACTAAACCGGATAATAGCGGCTGTACTCGGAATAAGCTAAGCGCTAGAGATAGCCCAATAAACACTAAAAATAAGTGAAGTAAACCAGTATTGGTTAGCTCCATTACCGGAATAAGCCATTCACGTAAAATAAAAAAAACAATTACATACGCAATAGTTAATTCTATAAAATCTCCTAATGTTTTTTTCACGGCCTCTTCACCTCCGTGAACAAATGATAATAATCGAGTGGATTAACATAAACAACTTGTATATGTTTATAACGCATAGTTAATTCTGCTTGTATAGGTGGCTGTTCTGCCACTACAAAACAAATACAGCTTTTCACCATAGTGGCGAGAGTATGTAATAGTTCATCAGATACTTCGCTCGTGACATATAGCATTGTTGCAACATGCTTAAAGGCTCGTTGATCTCTTAATTGGAATTTCACATTTTCTGTTGGCTTTATAGCAGCTAAATGATGCATGACTTGATCTAACTGCTTATTCCCTTGTATAGGTGGAAACACCTTCGTTTTTGCACCTGCTGAAACAAATGAAATATCTCCTCGTTCATCTACTATCGTTTGTAACATTGATGCTACTAGCTCAATCTTTTCTTCAAATAACGGTGACTTTTTGGCATGGAACACTAACATCAGCTCCTGTGATTGACGATCCTCAAATTCTTTTGATTGTAGTGTTTGCGTTTTTGCGAATGATTTCCAATGAATCCACGAAAAACGATCACCAGGAACGTACTCACGTAGCCCCACAGCCATTGAAGTATCTTTAACGATGGAATATGGTGACATCATTGATCCGGCATCAAATTTTGTTTGAAGTGTGGCATATTTCATTTCACGGACCCTTGGATAAATTAAAATCACTTGTTCCTTTTCTGCTGAAACACTTTTTTTTGCCCAGCCAAAGAAATCACTGAAAACAATAGTTACACCTAGGTAACGATGCTCACCACGAGGCATATTTTCTAGCGTATAACTCCAGCTAAAACTTTTCCTAAAGCCTACAAACATAACGGCATTTGCTCCTTGTACCTTTGATTGCACAAGGGATTCACTATTTACAAGCTCCTCCATCATCATATAAGCAAATGGGAAGCGTGTCTTTCTCTCTACAGTAATTGTAACCTTCGCAGATTGCCCACTTTCAATATGAGAAGGCTCAATTTCACGTTCTACAAGTAAAATTTCTTCTCTTACTAATAAGGAAATAAAGGCATATAACAAAAATGGGCTAACTGCAAAAAATACAAACCAGCTAACAAAGCCCCCCTGAAACATAGCATAGCAAAATGTAAAAATGATTAACAAAGATACTAATAAGAAATGTTTACTTTTCTCTATCAATACTTTCCATTTCTTCATTGCTCCGCGAACCTCTTTGTAGGTACAGGTGTTTTTGCAATAATACGCTCAATAATTTCCTCTGCTGTTACGTTATCATATCGAGCATCAGGCTTTAATACTAATCGATGACTAAAGACAAATGGTACAAGATATTGGACATCATCTGGCGTAACATAACTGCGCCCTTTCATAAAAGCATAGGCTTGTGAGGCTTTCATTAGGGCAATCGTTGCACGAGGGCTTACCCCTAAATGTACATAGCTATTTTCCCTTGTTTGTGATGCTAACTCGACCATGTAATTTTTGACAGAATCTTCAACATACACACCTTGTACAAGTTCCTGTAATTCTTTTAATTGCTCAACTGTTAGTACTGCTTTAATTTTTTCAATCGGTTTACCATTTTCTGCTCGACGTAGTATCTCTACCTCTTCTCTTCTAGAAGGATAACCCATCTTTATCTTTAGTAAAAAACGATCCAGCTGTGCCTCTGGTAATGGGTATGTCCCTTCATGTTCAATCGGGTTTTGCGTTGCCATAACGAAAAACGGCTGATGGATTGCTAGGGTGTTCCCATCAATTGTGACAGATGCTTCCTCCATTCCTTCAAGCAATGCAGATTGTGTTTTTGGTGATGTACGATTAATTTCATCGGCAAGTACGACATCTCCCATAATCGGGCCAGGACGAAACTCAAATTCCATTGTCTTTGGATTATAAATAGACACTCCAACTACATCAGATGGCAATAAATCCGGTGTAAATTGAATTCTTTTAAATTGTGCATCAAACGACTTTGCTAGCGCTCGCACCATCATTGTTTTACCAACACCCGGTACATCCTCTAGTAAAATATGCCCTCTCGCCAGCAAAGCAACTATACTAAGCTCAGCAACATCTCTTTTACCAATCATTACTTTCTCTATATTTTCTAAAACATCTTGTATTTGCGAATTCATAAATTAAAAAACCTCCCATTTCACCCTACAATTATTTGAATTGCACGATAACTTATCTTAAGCATAACGAAATATTGCTAGTAAAACAATTATATGAAAATCTATCCATTACTTTAGCACGTAAAGAAGACTTGTCTGAATTCCTTCAAACAAGTCTACCCACTAACATAGAACGTCATTACCTATCAAAATGTTACAGATTTAATTTTTTTAACCATAAATTCTCTAATGAAGATGAATTTTCTTGTAAAAGAATTTCCTTTAAACTTCCTGAGATAAGTATTTTACCCTCATGTAGAACTAACACATCGTCTGCCACTTCTTCAGCAAATGCAAGTAAATGTGTGGAAAATATAACTGTACAACCTTTGCTTTTTTCCTCAAGCATTATTTTTTTAAGCTCAGCTATCCAAAAAGGATCAAGCCCATTAGTTGGCTCATCTAAAATAAGCAAAGAGCCATTGCCAAGTAAGCTTTGAGCAAGGTTCAACCTTTGACGCATCCCTTTCGAGAATTGCTTTACCCTCTGCTTTCTTACATCCCATAGCGCAACACGTCTTAGCACATTTTCTTGCTCCTCCTTCTCAACATTCTTGAAAGAGGCAAGTAGCTGTAAAATTTCTATTGCTGATAACATAGATGGAAAGTCCACATCATCTGGCATATATCGGATGGTTTGCGGTTTATGCCAGATGATTTCACCTGATTTTTGCTTTTCTTGTCCTGTTAACAGGCGAATTAATGTACTCTTACCAGCACCATTACCACCCACAAGAGCTAGAACACGCCCTGTCTGTAGGGAAAAAGAAGCTTCCTGAAGCCCTCTCTTATTGTCATATACATGTGATAATTTGTTTGCTTCTAATAGCATCATTTTCTTCCGCCTTTCTTTAACAGCCTACTACTACAAGCTAATGGACAAATAATCCACAGCAACGTTACAGCTCCATAAACCGTGTAGCCTAATGATGATGAGTAAAACTTTGTCACACTATAAAATGCTGGACCAAGTACACTAGCTTGATGTGAAAAAATAAAATAGCCGAAACGTAGCCACTCTACAGGATTAATATGTATCGCAATAATGGTAAGCTTTTGCATCACATGACCTGCTACAACTGTTCCTATAGCCATCAAAGCGTAAGAAATAAGCAATAAAAAAATGGACCAAAAAACAAGTGATAACGACAGTGCATACAATCTAGTTTTAGCAAACGCACCAATCAAAACGGCTAATGACACAAAAATAAATATACATAGCAACGTTAGTGTGATGAAAATAACAGGCAAATGCACACCGCCTAAAATCCCACCTAATGTCACGATAACCCCAAACGCTAACAGCACGACCAATAAAAAGGCTAGTACAGTAGCTATATATTTCCCTGTAATGTATTGCATGCGGGTCATTGGGTATGTCTTTAACAACGAGTACCAACCAGTTTCCACATCACCAGCTACACTCATACTGCCAATCGTTAGAATAAATAACGGCAATAAAAATAGTAATACGTTTAAAAATGAGGCGGTTTGACGTGTAAAGCCTTCAACATCGGGAAGTGCCATTTGCTGAACGACGACAATAGCTGTAAAAACGAATGTAAATAACAAACACACAAGTTGCATCCATCGACTTCTAAGCATTTGTTTCAATTCTAATTTAATTAGCATACTATACATCACTCATGGATCCCCCAATTAAAATTGTGTAAATCCTTATATTGAAGCACTTTTCCCTCTCCCTCTTGTGTCATCCACTCCTGTGCCGCCTGTTTTGTGTCAAAGGCTACTACACCGTAATTCATTGGTGTCCAATACTCCTTGTTGTACACATACACAGCCTTAAAAACATCAATCCATTCATTTTTTGTGGCATCTTTAATATAGGCTGCTCCAATTTCTTCATCACCATTTGAAGCTATATATTCCATCAAGCAGCCAATATCATCAAAAATTTCATAATCACCATTTTTCAAGGCAATTTGACCAGCATAAGCATTATGAACAATGCTCATATTACAAATTTTACAAACATCCGTTTCACTAACAATTTCACGAGGCTCATATGTTTTTTCACTACAGCTCGCTAGTACACCGCAGTACAACAAGATCATCATTACCCATTTTTTCATTCTGTTATCCCTCTTTTCCATAGCCATAAACTACCTACTAGCAAAAGTAAACCTAAAAATGTTTGTACAGCATCTAGTTTGTTATGTTCTATTTCATGATTTATCGCTAATCTCGGTGTATGGTCTACTAATACCCTTGATTCCGTTTTATTAATTTGCTGATCTAGCGATGTTAGTAAAACAACACTTGGAGAGGCCACAAAATATTGGTAGACAGGCTGCCGCACCATCCACTGGCCAAAGCTTGACATTGCCACATACGGAACATCACCATACCCATTTCCTTCTATATCAATGCCTGTATAATCATCATAATAATTACCATTTAGCTGAAGACCCAACTGATCAGAGCGGGCTGTTAGTATATTACCAGTAAAGCTATTATGACTTGCCTTTGTGTTGTCACTTACCTTTGTTCCCTCAACTGCAGTTTGATTCATTTGAAAATCATTTGTATCAATTTGAATCATCGAACTTTTTTGTAATGCGAGACCTGTTCGATTATTTTTGATGATATTTTTTGCAATTGAAGCCCGCTGCACGTCATACAACAACATACCGTAGCCGTTATAATTAGAATGGTTCTCAATGGTGTTGTTTTCTAAAAAGATATCTGTGGTCATCATGACCATAAAGCCAGTAACATTAGAAAGATAGTTATTAAAAAATGCCTTTGCATCACTTGTATACATAAAATGTGTAGCATAACGACTCCGTGTCACATTGTTATGTTGAACAACAATACTTTTGACTTCCTCTACATAAATCCCATCCTGCATCTGCTCAATATGATTGTTTTCTATAAGGATGTCTTCACTTTTATAAATGGCAATACCATTTCCTTTCTTTGCATAGTGCCCCTCACTGCCAGTTACATGAATGTCGTGTATATGGACGTTAGTGGAGCGTTGAATATGCACACCCGTATGAGTGTCTTTAATGTGGATATTATTAAGCTCAAGCCCATCAACATTACTAGCAACAATTGCTTTACTTTTTCCTGAAAATTTTATATTGCTGATACTAATAGTTGCGGTATTTTCAATTCGTAGTGTCGGCTCATTATTTTTCGAAATAAATTCCGTTCCATCCTCACCAAGTAATGTTAGTGGCTTTGTAACAATAAAATTACCTTGATACCTGCCAGTAGGAATATGAATAACCTCACCGGGCGATGCTGCATCAATGGCTTTCTGTATATCGAATTCAGCGTACACTGTGTGGCTCATAAATAAAAAAAACAAAAATGCAAAACCTATTTTCTTCACTGTTCCTCTCCTCGCATTTCAGCATGAAAAGACTAGAGGAATCCCCCCTAGTCCTTTAATATTAATGATTATGTCCTTGATCATCATGATTCATCTCTTCCATATGCATGGAATCTGATTCACCATTTGCTTCTTTTTTCGCTTTTTCTTCCATCATTTTCTTACGACGCTCCAATGCATCATCCTTAATCTTTTGTAATTCCTCGACATGTGCACTTGGATTATCTGCAATAAATTTGTCTGCATCAGCCTTGTTAATGAAATAAATATAGCCCCAGTTCATCGGTGATTTCAGGTCTGTTTTGACGATAGTTACATCTTCTACTTTCGCCCAGTCCTTTGTGATATAGTCACGCACAAATTTTTCATTTTTTTCCTCGTTGGCAACCTCAGCATTTAATAAACAGCCTATATCATCATAAAAGGCGATTGTTCCATCCTCTTTTATTGCCTGAGTAGAGAACTCTCCCATTTTTTCGTCCTTCATATAAACCTTCATATTACACATTTCACACAATGTATCTTCCTTAGGCTCTTGTAAACGTGGATCCACTAAAGAAGCAACTTGAACCGAATTATCCTTTGCTTCCGATTCATTTCCTGCTACCTCTTGCTTAGATGCTTCTTCCTTAACCTCTGTCTTTTCTGTACCGCAAGCCGTAAGTAAAAGTAATACTGCTAATACAGGTAACCATAATTTTTTCACAACCGCTTCCCCCAATTTCTTTATTCTGTTACTACCAATTACTTTACAGTTCAATTGTGAAATAAGTAAAAAAAAATTGTGAAGAATTGGAAAAATCATCTTGAATATTCATTGAACGTTTTGACTTCAAATATTTTGAATAAAAGATATTCATTTTCCGTTTGTAATACAAAAACTCTCTCCATCTATAGAAAGATGAAGAGAGTTTGAATACGTGTCTATATAGAAGAACGGTAACTATTTAGAAGCTTCTTTTGCTTGCTAAGACGATTTAATTTATCGGCCGTTTCATTTAATTCATTACGTATTTGTAAATCATATGCATGATCTAAAGAATTAGCCTCTATTTTATTTGATCGCGGCTGATGATCTTGTTTCGTACGATTCATTTGCTTCTTATCATTATTTTTTTGCATACTATTTTTAAACTGTTGCTTTGGATTTTGTCCAAAATTATGACTTATATCCCCTGCATGTAGATACTGTTGTTCATTACGAAATGTACTATTAGTCGTTGCACTTACTCTAGAAGTCCTCATAAATAATTACCCTCCCTTACTTTTTATCAACTTTATAGGTATATATATCGACATTTTATGCGAAAGCTTAATAACGCAGAATCAAATTAAATAAAAAAAGAGCTCTATTCAAAGTTGAACCTACTTTAAATAAAGCTCTCTTTATTAAAATTACTTCCAAAAATCATCAAATACTGTAATCGGCATATGGCGTTTATGCTGAGAACGTAAATAATATCCTTCTAATGTAATACGTTCTTCTTCAGGAATAGTCTTTCCCTCTAAATAATCATCAATCTGATTATATGTTACACCAAGTGCTAGTTCATCTGGCAAGGATGGGCGATTTTCTTCTAAATCGGCAGTTGGTGTTTTTAAATATAAGTGCTCCGGGCAATCAAGTGCAGCTAGTAATTGTTTACCTTGACGTTTGTTAAGTCGGAAGATGGGCATTAGATCCGCACCCCCATCTCCAAATTTTGTATAAAAACCTGTAATGGCTTCAGCGGCATGGTCTGTTCCTAATACGACAGCATTATTCATAGCAGCTATAGCATATTGCGCCTTCATTCGCTCACGTGCCTTTTCATTTCCCTTCACAAAATCACTTACCTTAATTCCTGCATCCGATAATGCTTGAACACTTGCATCGACAGCGCCTTTAATATTCACTGTTAAGGTTTTTGTTGGTTTAATATAATCGATGGCATCCTGACAATCCTTTTCATCAGCCTGAACGCCATATGGTAAGCGAATAGCATAAAAAGAATATATCGTTTCTTTTGACTCTGCATTTAACTCATCCACCGCAAGCTGCGCTAACTTTCCTGTTAATGTAGAATCCTGGCCACCAGATATTCCGAGAACAAACCCTTTTACAAAACTATATCGACGTGCGTAGTTCTTTAAAAAATCGATGGATTTGCGAATCTCCTCCTGTACATCTATAGTAGGCTTCACTCGTAATTCCTGAATGATTTGCTGCTGTAAAGTCATTTATTTTTCACTCCTTTCTTATAATCGATTGACCATTTCACGCACTTCTTCAATATTGCGCATTTTATTGTCCCAACATTTTTGACTTAAATCGACAGGATATTCCTCAGGGTTCATGGCACGCTTATATTCATCCCATAACAGTTCTAAATTATCCATAGCATAATCACGCATTTCTTCCAATGTTGGATTTTGATAATGAATGGCACCATTTTTAATCACATGTTGATGTAAGTTTTTTGCTTCAAAGTTTGTAACAAATTTTGAAACAAATGTATGAACAGGATGGAACATTTTTATTCGTTCTTCTGCTTGAGGATTTTCATCCTGCATCGTAATATAATCTCCCTCTGCCTTTCCATTCTTTCGATCAATAATTCGATAAACATTTTTAAGACCTGGCGTCGACACTTTTTCAGCATTCGCAGAAATTTTAATTGTATCTTCTAATTGACCCTCGTCATTTTCTATAGCAACCATTTTATAGACAGCCCCTAAAGCAGGTTGATCGTAAGCTGTAATAAGCTTTGTACCAATCCCCCACACATCCACTTGTGCACCTTGTGCCTTTAAGTTTAAAATGGTGTATTCATCTAAATCATTGGATACAATAATTTTGGCTTTGTGGAAACCTGCTTCATCTAGCATTCGACGCGCTTCTTTTGACAAAAATGCTATATCGCCGCTATCTAAACGAATTCCAATGAAATTAATTTTATCCCCAAGCTCTTTAGCTACTTTAATTGCAGTTGGTACACCTGATTTTAACGTATTGTAAGTATCCACAAGGAATACACAATCTCGATGGCGTTTCGCATACGCATGGAATGCATCGTAATCATTTTTATAGGCTTGAACAAGTGCATGGGCATGAGTACCTGACACTGGTATATGAAAGAGTTTCCCTGCCCGAACATTACTTGTGGAGGCAAAGCCACCAATAAATGCAGCCCTCGTTCCCCAAATAGCCGCATCCATCTCCTGAGCACGTCTTGTGCCAAACTCCATCGCTGCTTCATTTTTGATGATTTGCTTAATACGACTAGCCTTTGTCGCAATTAATGTTTGGTAATTCACAATATTAAGAAGGGCTGTCTCAATTAGCTGTGCTTCTACTAACGGTGCTTCAATGCGGACGATTGGTTCATTTGCGAAAACAAGCTCACCCTCCACCATCGAGTACATATTTCCTGTGAATCGAATATTTTTCAGATAATCAATAAAGTCGTCTTTATAGCCTACCTCTTCTCGTAAATAGGTAATATCTGAATCGCTGAAACGAAAATTGCGTAAATAATCAAGCATTCTTTCTAATCCAGCAAAAATGGCATACCCATTGCCAAATGGTAAATTTCTGAAATATAATTCAAAAACCGCTTTTCTATTATGTATACCATCCGCCCAATACGATTCTGCCATATTGATTTGGTATAAATCTGTGTGTAGCGCTAAGCTATCATCTGTATAGTTTGATCTCACAAGAAACCCCTTCTTCCGCTTTGATAATTAGTCCTAGTATACACTATATACCCAAATTCTTGCGTTTTGCATTCTTCTGTTTATATGTTACATTTCCTCACATTAATAATCAGAAAATTTAGAACTCGACACATTTTAGACATATATTTTAGTACCGCTTACATTCCCCTTATAAAAACATTTTGCTAAATATATTACGATAAACGAAATACATCATGTTATAAAACATAACATGATTATCAAAAAAACAATTGCGTAGTTTTTAAGGTCGTTTTAACATGTAAATTAAATTAACGCAAGGAGCTGGTTTCAATGAAAAAAATCGAAGCAATTATTCGTCCTGAAGTTTTCGGCACCGTTAGGGACGGACTTGCACAGGAAGGAATTGCAGGGCTAAGTGTTTCCGAAATTGCAGGCTGTGGACGTCAGCTAGGTCGCACTGGTTTATTCCGTGGCAACACGTATGAAATTGAATTTTTACCAAAGCTGAAATTAGAAATGATTGTTGATGACGAAAAAGTTGATTCTATTGTGGAAGTACTGTTACGAGATGCTGCAACTGGTAAAGTTGGTGACGGTAAAATTTTCATTTATCCAGTAGAACAGGCAATTCGGATCCGTACTAAAGAAGTCGGCTCAATTGCCGTAGAATAAGGGGGAATTATATATGGATGCGGTTCTATTATCGGTAAATTTAGTTTGGGTGATGCTAGGTACAATTTTAGTATTCTTTATGCATGCTGGATTTGCAATGGTTGAGGCTGGCTTTACACGTTCTAAAAATGCGGTCAATATTATTATGAAAAATTTTCTTACGATTTCACTTGGCGGTATTATTTATTTTTTATGTGGATACGCCATTATGTTTGGTGATACTGCTGGAGGTTTATTCGGTACAAGTGGCTTTGCTTTAAAAGGTGTAGATGATCTTTCCTTCTTTATCTTCCAAACAATGTTCGCAGCAACAGGCGCTACAATTTTATCTGGTGCAGTGGCTGAGCGTACAAATATTTTTGCTTATATCGGCATTATTATACTCATGACATTAGTAGTTTACCCAATTGTTGGTCATTGGGTATGGAGTGGTCAGGGCTGGTTAACTGATCTTGGATTTATTGATTTCGCAGGCTCTACAGTAGTTCACTTAACAGGGGCTGTAGCAGCATTTGTAGCAGCGGCGATGATCGGACCACGACTTGGTAAATACGAGAATGGTCGTGTTAATGTCATTACAGGACATAGTATTCCTTTAGGCTCTCTAGGTGTATTCTTACTTTGGTTCGGTTGGTTTGGCTTTAATGGTGCTTCTACATTAGCAGCTGATCCTGAACTAGTGCCTAGCGTTATTGCTAATACATTTTTTTCAGCCGCTGCTGGAGTTGTCGCAACTGCTTTCTATACGAAGTTTCGATATGGTCATATCGACGGCTCTCTGACATTAAATGGCGCCTTAGCAGGTCTTGTAGGCATTACTGCTGGTGCAGCGAATGTTAGTATTATTGGTTCTATCATTATTGGCATAATTGCAGCTCCATTACTAGTGGAAGGTGTACGTTTCATCGAATGGAGATTAAAAGTTGATGACCCTGTTGGTGCCATTGCTGTACATGGTATCTGTGGTATTTGGGGTACTCTTGCAGTTGGCCTGTTTGATATTAATGGTCAAGGATTATTTTATGGTGGTGGTATCAGCCTTCTAGGTGTGCAAGCAATTGGGATTATCGCTACCATTGCCTGGGTTAGTGTTTCCGTAACAATTGGTTTATTTATTATTAAAGCATTTGTACCATTACGTGTTACTGCTGAGGAAGAAATCGCTGGTCTGGATGTCATTGAACATGGTACACCAGCCTATGAATACCAGGATATTTTCAAAGGCTCTGCCGTTAAAGGTGAAACATTCGCACATCGTTTAACACATTTCGGTAAAGCACAAACTAATGTTCAAGAAGAACATGTCTAGTGTCGATAAAGCTTTGTTGATATTACAAAAATCTGCATGACATCCTATAAGTGGCATGCAGATTTTTCCCTAGAATTAACAATCCTATGGAGACTTACTGATTATTCCTTTGGATATTTCGCTCATTTCTATGGTCAGGGCGTTTATTCATGCACTTAATCATAAGACTTTGTTGGAGTAAATCCTGTATTATCAAAGCACTTGTTTGTTCTTCAAGCCTCTCTCTATTTCAAGTAAAAACTCCTTCATTGCCAATCCACTACGAAAACCTGTTAGCTTACCATTTTTTCCAATCACACGATGACATGGAATAATTGCTAATATTGGATTAGCTCCTATTGCACCGCCTACTGCTCTTACCGCCTTTGGATTACCGATGCGGTGTGCGATATCTGAGTATGAAGCCGTTGCACCGTATGGTAGCTCCATTAGCGCATCCCATACAGCTAGCTGAAACGGGGTTCCTTTGACATGTATCGGCAAATCAAATTCTGTAAGCTCTTTATTAAAATAATCCGTGAATTGCTTAACATACGGCTGTAATTTTGCTTTATTCTCTTCAAAACGGTAGCCTTTAAATGGCTTTTTGGCCCATACTTCAACCTCCTCAAATGGTGCATTTGGTGTTCCAATATATACAAGCCCTTCATCCGAGGCAACGATATACATATTGCCTTGTGCATATGTTAATGTATCTACATATAATACGTCCATTCCCCTATTCCCCTTACATTTCATAATTATTACCTACAGACTATACAATGTTAAATAGCTGTAGCCTACATTCATTTCATGATACAGTTATTGTACCTATTAGTATAAAGGAGTTTCAACTGTATGGATATGTTATACGAGCCTTCTATTCACCTTCAACAGATCAGCTTTTCTGCAAATGACAAGACTATCTTAAAATCGATTACTGGGTCATTCCCTAAAGGAAAAATCACCACTTTGGTCGGTCCATCCGGTGCTGGCAAAACAACTCTACTAAAATTATGTAATGGCTTATTATCACCTACAGATGGTCAAATATTAATTGATAATCAACCTATTTCTACATACGAGCCAACTGCTTTAAGAAAACATGTCGGCATTGCCCTTCAGGCAGCACCTATGATTAACGGGACTGTGTTTGAAAATCTCGCACTTCCTCGTTCATTACAAGGAAAAAAGCTTAAAAAAGAAGAAGCCATTCAATATTTACAAGATGTCGGACTGGATCAAAGCTTTCTACAGCGCTCTACAAATGGGTTATCAGGTGGACAACGACAAAAAGTCTCTATTGCGAGAACGCTTATTAATCAGTCCTCCATTTTATTATTAGACGAAATCACCTCTGCATTGGACCGTCAATCTGTCCAGGACATTGAGTCACTCATTGCCACCATTAACAAAAAATACAATGTCACAATGATTTGGATTACACATAATTTACAGCAGGCACTAACAATTGGGCACTTCACATGGGTTATGATGGATGGTGAGCTTATTGAAACAGGAAAAAGCTCCCTACTGAAAGCCCCTGTAAATCCACGTGTAGCAGAGTTTGTACAGGGGGCGAATGTATGACGTTTACAACACTATCTCTGACATTAATTTTTGTTTTAATCCCTCTGTTGCTATCAAAAACATTAAAGCTTGGACTTGAAAAAGATACAATCATTGCTACGATACGCTCTATTGTTCAGCTACTTGCAGTAGGCTTTATTTTAAAATTTGTCTTTGATGCCCAAAGCTATCTTTATATTTTCCTTATGGTTGCATTAATGATTGTAGCGGCAACATTAAATGCCCGCAAAAAAGGAAAAGGGATTCAAGGTATTACGTGGAAAATTGCTCTGACTTTAATTGTCATCGAAACTGTCACACAAGGCGTTTTACTTGGCTTTCATATTGTTCCAGCAACTGCACAATTTATTATTCCCATTAGCGGCATGCTAATTGGTAATTCAATGGTGTTGTCCATCCTCTTTTTAAATCGTTTTACTGCTGAGATCACCAGTCATCATGATGAAATAGAATTAATTTTATCACTTGGTGGCACACCTAAACAGGCTATTCATCGTCAGCTAATGAATGCTGTTAAGGCAAGTATGATTCCTACAATCGAGAGTCAAAAAACCATCGGACTTGTTCAACTGCCAGGTATGATGAGTGGTCAAATTATCGGTGGTGCAGATCCTATACAAGCAGTACAATTTCAACTCTTAATCATTTTTGCCCTCCTCACAACAGCAACACTATCAAGCATAATGATAGGCTTTTTATGCTATCCTGCTCTTTTTAACGAACGCATGCAAATACTTGAAATGAAATAACGATTATGTTGAAATTGATATAACTTTTATAAATTATGTTATACTAAAAAGAAAAGCAGTGAGGAGAATGACCATGGTATTACGCGATTTTTTCATCCATTTATCTGAAAACCAACTATTAAATAGTGCTGCAAAAAAATATGGCCTTAAATTAGGAGCACAAAGTGTAGTAGCTGGTACAAATATTGAGGAAACAATTGCAAGCATCAAAGAGCTGAACGCACATAATATCTCTTGCACAGTGGATAATTTAGGAGAATTTGTTTCAACTGAAGAAGAAGCAACGAAGGCAAAGGAACAAATCCTCGCTGTTATTGAAGCTATTCATGAAAATAGTGTTGATGCCCACATTTCGTTAAAACCATCACAATTAGGATTAGATATCGATGTTGATTTTTGCTACGATAATTTATACGAAATTGTAGAAAAAGCAGCAGCTTATGATATATTCGTTAACTTTGACATGGAAAACTATGATCGTTTACAGACATCATTTGATATGGTTGAGGAGCTTTCTAAAACATTTAATAATGTGGGTACTGTTATTCAATCATACTTCTACCGTGCAAAAGACGATATTGAGAAATTCAAGGACTATCGTTTACGTATCGTAAAAGGTGCTTATAAGGAGCCTGTTGAGGTTGCCTTCCAAGATAAATTAGATATTGATTTAAATTTCATTGAGTTAATCGAATATCATTTACTTCATGGTAAATTTACATCCATTGCAACACATGACCATAATGTAATTGCACATGTAAAACGCTTTGTAGCTGACCATAATATTCCACTAGATAAATTTGAATTCCAGATGCTTTATGGTTTCCGTACAGACATGCAAAAAGAACTTGCTAAAGAAGGCTATAACTTCTGTGTATATGTACCATTTGGCGAAGATTGGTACGGCTACTTTATGCGCCGTTTAGCTGAGCGTCCTCAAAACCTCAATCTTGTGACAAAACAAGTATTTACGAAAAAAACGAATACAGTTCTTGCGGTAGCAGCAGGTGCATTCGTTCTTGGACGTTTAACAAAACGTAAAAAATAAGCATAGAAAAACCTTATCGTTTTAAGAGACGATAAGGTTTTTTACTGGAGTTATTTATTCCAACCTTTTTCCTTAAAGCGTGCGATCGCTTCAATTCGATTGCCAACATTTAATTTTTCTAAAATAGTTGATATATAATTGCGGACAGTTCCTGCTGATAAAAATAATTCGGCAGCAATCTCTTTGGTAGTCTTGCCCTCTGCAACAAGTGTCAATACCTGACTTTCACGCTCAGTTAAAGGATTTTCACTATCGTCCTCATAGACAAAATCGACTAGTTCAGGTGCGTAAATTCTTTTACCATCCATAATGATACGGATGGTATTGACCAATTCCTCTATAGGGCTATCCTTTAGCAGATACCCTCGGACACTAGCCTTTCTAGCACGCTCAAAATAACCTGGTCTTGCAAATGTTGTTAATATAATTACTTTACAATCAAATCCAGAGCTATGCATTTCTTCTGCAGCGTCAAGTCCAGTTTTCACTGGCATCTCAATATCCATAATACAAATATCAGGTTGATGTTCAGCTACAAGTGCCAATGCTTCCTCCCCATTTTTGGCTAAGCCGACGACCTCCATATCATCCTCCATACTAAGTAAAGAGCGAAGTGCGCCTAATAGCATACCCTGATCTTCAGCAATTACAATTCGGATCATGTCACAAGCCTCTTTTCTATATGTTCTTCAGGTTTTCCTTGACCTTCTGATGCGTAATTGCCACTGGAATCGACACCGTTAATGTGGTGCCCTCCTCACTTTCAATCTTAAAGGAGCCGTTTATAAATTCTAAACGTTCACGCATTCCGTTTAATCCATTACCTGTCTTCCATGCTTGCTTTTTCGTAATTCCTTGTCCATTATCACGAACTACCAAATACACCTCTTTAAAGTTTTGATGAAATGCAATTTCACATTTGGTAGCGCCGCTGTGCTTGATAACATTATTTACTGCCTCTTTTAAACACATGGATAAAACATTTTCTACAAGTGGCGGCACTTGTAATGTCTCTTTATCTCCATCAAAAATAAATTCCATTTCGGCAGCCCTCAAAATTTGAGAAATGCGCATAAGCTCATCCTCAAATTTTGTTGTTCTCATATCAGAAACTAATTCACGGACCTCTTTCAATGCAATACTAGCTGTTTGACGAATGTCTTTAATCTCTATTAAAGCCTGTTGCGGATCTCGTTCAATTAGTCTTGAAGCCAGGTCACTTTTCAAGCCAATCATGGATAATTTTTGACCCAGTGTATCATGTAAATCCCGGGCAATACGTTGTCGTTCCTCAAAAACAATTAACTCAGCAATTCGCTCATTGGCCGTTTCTAGCTGACCTTCTAAATTTTCACGTTTATTTTTTGAATAAATCGTTAGCGGAAGAAGTACAACCGCTAAAATCGTTAACACAACAAACGGCAGTTGTGATAAAAATAAGTGCAGCTCCACAAAGAAACCAGCACCTGTAGAAATAACTGTAAAGCCAATATGTAACCCATACATAATATAGAAGCCAACTGGTCTACGAAGATTACCAATGAAGAAAGCTGTGAATATTGATAAATACACATAGCCATACAGTATTGTCATCACGATATTAATGACCATTTCAAAGCTAATCCACATATAAACAAGGCCATTTTTCGAATTCATAGAAAATCGATAGAAAATAAAATATAGCATTAAAAAAGTAATCCCTATTGATATTTCTAAATAAGAAGATTTTCTAAAAATAAAGAAAAACGGTAGGAAACAAAAAATAATCCATAAATATATACTGAGCATTGGACTATTCGGAATAATACTATGCCATTTCCTCAACATAATCTCACGCTCTTTCCTACTTTTCCCTTATTATAACAAGAAAATTAATTTTATGCCTGTACATGGCTTTCCTAAGCTTGTCATGATATTGATAGCACTATTTAAGTAAAACAGCCATCCCTTCAGAAGAGATGGCTAAAATTTCTACTAAGCAGCGATACTGCCTTTTGCTTTTCGCTTAATGATTTCATTAACGTCTTTAAACGATATAAACTTTCCTTGATCTTCATCATATAATTTATAGCGCAATGATTCTAAGCTTGTACGCAATGTAATCGTTGTTGCAGTATGCAATGGTGGTGTTTCATTATGCGCTTTTTCAAGATTATAGTTCGGTACACGCGGAGCTAAATGGTGGACATGGTGGAAACCAATATTCCCTGTAACCCATTGTAATAGCTTTGGCAATTTGTAATACGAGCTTCCTTCAACAGCAGCCTTTACGTAATCCCATTCCGAATCATGTTCAAAATAAGAATCTTCATACGTATGTTGAATATAGAATAACCAAATTCCTAGAGATCCAGCAATGAATAATGTTACACCCTGTACTAGTAAAAATGCTTGCCAACCCATCGTGTAGATTAAAGTTGCACAAAGTCCTGCAATCACAACATTTGTTACATGAGTATTTAGACGTTCCTTCTGTTTTGCATCCTTACGATTAAAACGGTTTAATACTAATACCATATATAATGGACCTAATCCAAACATAACAAATGGATTACGATAAAAACGGTACCACAATCGTTGACCTTTAGAAGCCTGTAAATATTCCTCCACTGTCATCATATCAATATCGCCGATCCCACGCTTGTCTAAGTTCGAACTAGTTGCGTGGTGAATTGTATGCTCACGTTTCCATTTTTCATATGGGAATGATGTTAACACTCCAGTTAAAAAACCAACACCGTCGTTTGCCTTTTTACTTTTGAAAAATGAACCGTGTGTACAGTCGTGGAAAATTATAAATGCCCTTACGACAAACCCAGCAGAGATAACACTTAATCCAGCTGTTAACCACGGTGAAATATCTACTACCATATATCCGGCAATCCATAGTGCGATTAACGGTACAATCGTATTGATAATTTGAAAAATACTTTTAGCTGTATCTGATTTCGCAAATGGCGCTACATCTTGGCGCAGTTTTTTTGTTTTTTCTTTATCTGTTGCCATTGTTTTACTCCCTCTTTTCCTTTTTTCTTATGACCTCATCATAAAACATGAACATAAACTAGCAACAGACGCAAACATCATAAAAAGGATATGACATTTGTCATATCCTTTTACATGTTGTTGAAATACTATTATGTCAATGAAATCAAGGTGACAATTTAAAAAGTATAGCCCTTTTTCAAAACGAGGGGTTGATCTCCGTTCCGACTGAGTGCTTTCCTGGGGGCGTCCGATGAGCCGCTTCAC
>NZ_JBXAPF010000043.1:35678-44695 GCF_058803665.1 Lysinibacillus sp. GW821-FHT14F06 | reverse complement strand
AGCGAAGCGACAGCAACAAATGTTTTCTGTAGCGAAAGCAAAGCGGCAGCTACAATTACGCCAAGGCGAAATTGATAAGAGTTCAAATAGAAAAAGGTGTGGAAGTTGAAAAAAACAAACATAATGGCATTTTCAATATTAGCGGCTTCTCCATTTTTAATTGTGATGATAGCATTAGTTTCCGTTATGTACGGAACAAAAGACATTAGTGCAATCACAATATGGCAGGCGATTTCTGCATTTGATCCCTCGAATGTGGATCATCAAATTGTTAGAACTGGTCGTATTCCTAGGATTGCTGCAGTTTTATTAGTGGGCGCATTTTTAGCAGTAGCAGGTGCTGTTATGCAGGGCATTACACGAAATTATTTAGCATCACCTTCCTTGATGGGTGTAAATGATGGCTCAGCATTTGTTATTACGTTAGCTATTGTATTTTTCCCAGGTCTCCCTAACTATCAAATGATTCTGCTTTCGATGATTGGCTCAGCATTAGGAGCCGGGATAGTTTTTGGATTTGGTTCATTAATTCGCAATGGTTTATCACCTGTACGATTGGCGATTATTGGTACGGTTATCGGTACATTTTTAAGTAGTATAGCTACTGCCATTGCAATGTATTTCCAAGTATCACAAACAGTAAGTGTATGGTATAACACGAAGGTACATATGGTGGATATGGATATGCTGCTGCTAGCTATCCCATTTGGCTTAGTTGGTTTAGTCCTTGCCTTATTATCAGCGAAGGCTATTACAATCACTTCTCTGGGTGAAGATATTGCTATTGGGCTTGGGCAAAAAACAACAGCGGTGAAGATCATTAGTATGCTAGCTGTTGTATGCTTAACAGGTACAGCAGTTGCGCTTGTCGGAAAGATTGCCTTTGTTGGATTAGTTATCCCACATATTACACGCTTCCTTGTTGGGGTAGATTATCGCTTTATTATTCCTTGTGCGGCGGTAATAGGATCGTTTTTCCTAGCGCTTTGTGATGTACTTAGCCGTTTTGTTAATTTCCCATTCGAAACGCCAATTGGTGTATTAACAGCATTAGTAGGAGTTCCATTCTTCTTGTATTTAGTTCGTAAACACGGGGGTGAAAAGCGTGCGTAAAAAAGCCTCAAGTGTATTTGTTATGACCGCTTCGATACTTATTTTATTTATTTTGGGTGCCAGCTATCTTCATATTACAAATGGAGTATTCGATATGTCTGTAATGGATGTCATCAAAACATTACTGCGTATTGAGCCTAATCCAAAATTTGATCTTGTTATCTTTGAGTTTCGTTTACCACGTATTGTCATTGCAGCTCTTGTTGGTGTTGGCTTAGGTATGGCTGGAGTGGTATTACAAGGTATTACACGCAATGGTCTAGCGGACCCTGGAATTTTAGGGATCAATGCTGGAGCTGGAGCAGCTGTTGTTATATTTATGTTTTTCTTTCAATTACGTTTAGTGACTGCGGATATAAGTAGCTGGTTATCCATTTTAATGATGCCCCTATTTGGATTTGTTGGAGGGGCAATAGCCGCTATACTAATTTTTTCCTTTGCTCTAAAAAATGGTCACTTGGATATGCAGCGATTAATTTTAACTGGGATAGCTATTAATAGTGGATTTGGGGCATTATCGTTATTTTTATCATTAAAAATGAGTGCCCAAGATTTTGAATCAGCAGCAGTTTGGATGGCCGGCTCCATATACAATGCTAACTGGATTTTTGTAGTAACGATGCTGCCATGGCTAATCCTATTAGGCATTTATGTGCATCGAAAATCGTATTTACTCGATTATTTTCAGCTGGAAGAGGATAGTATTACTAGCCTAGGGATAGCGGTTGAAAAAGAGAAGATGAAGCTATTACTGGCAAGTGTTGGTCTAGTCAGTGCTTGTGTATCGGTATCGGGTAGTATAGGCTTTATTGGATTAATGGCACCTCATATTGCGAAACAGCTTGTTGGTATACAGCATCGCTACGTCATGCCGGTAAGCGCTTTAATTGGTGCTGGCTTATTAATATTAGCTGATTTTATTGGAAAAACAGTATTTGCCCCATCTGAGCTGGCAGTTGGTATTGTTGTCTCCATTATAGGAATTCCGTATTTCTTATATTTATTAGTGAAATCAAAGGCATAGGAGGAAAAAGGTGTGCAAACTGCATTTAGAATGGAAAATTTATCTTCTGGCTATGAGCAGATTCGGGTATTTGAAGGTCTAAATTTAACAATTGAGGAGGGAAAGATTACAACCATTATAGGGCCAAATGGTTGTGGAAAATCCACATTGTTGAAAACAATCGGTCGGATATTGAAAAAACAGCAGGGTACGGTTTATTTGCAGGATCAAAATATGCAAAATCTATCTACAAAGGAAATCGCAAAAAAGCTAGCAATCCTTTCGCAAACACCTATTGCTCCTGGGCAGCTAAAGGTAGAGGAGTTAATTGCCTATGGTCGCTATCCGCATCGGAATAATGTCAATCGCCTGACAAAAAAGGATGAGGAAATGATTGAGTGGGCCTTAACCGTTACCAACACAATAGAATTTCGTGATCGAGACCTTGCACAGCTTTCAGGAGGTCAACGTCAACGTGTATGGCTGGCAATGGCACTTGCACAAGAAACAAATATTTTATTGTTAGATGAACCGACGACTTATTTAGATATGGCACACCAGTTAGAGGTGCTAGAAATTGTGAAAAGCCTGAACGAGGAGCATCGTTGCACAATAGTGATGGTCTTACATGACATTAATCATGCAGCACGTTATTCAGACCAATTAATCGCAATGCGTCAGGGTGTTGTGATGAAAACAGGAACACCTCAAGACATATTGTGCGTCGATGTAATGCGTCAGGTATTTAACATTGATGCGCGCATTATGGAGGATCCTGTGACAAATACACCTGTATGCTATGGCTATGATGTGCTAAAGGAGGTTAACCAATGATGATTGAAAGACAATCGACAATACCCGATTATTTAACACAGCAAATGACCTCCAAATTTACTGATTATAGGTATACAATCAACATCTATGTACCTCAGGATGAGGCGCCAAAAGAAGGCTTTCCTGTGTTATATGTATTAGATGGATCGTCCTATTTCCAGCTTGTAAAGGAAGTAGTGCGTCTGCAAAGTCGGAATGCCCCTAAGACAGGTGTATTACCAGCAATCGTTGTTGGCATTGGTCATGAATCTGATATGCAGGAACGACGTTTTTATGATTTTACGGGACAAGCTGAAACCTATATTTATCCTGCAAGATTTAAAGGAAAGGGCTATGAAAGGCATGGTGGAGCCGAAAACTTTAGCAGATTTTTAGAAGAAGAATTAAAGCCAGAGATGCTGGCTAACTTCCCTATAAATAAGGAGCAACAAACACTTTTTGGACATTCACTAGCAGGCTATTTTGTGCTGTGGCAATTATTCCATCAATCGTCTAGTTATCAACGTTATATTGCTATTAGCCCTTCCATTTGGTGGAACGAGCATGAGCTATTACGTTTTGCATCAGCATTGGATAATCAGGAAATCCAGGCAAGGCTGTTTATCGGAGTGGGTGAGCTTGAAACCTTTATGGTGGATGATGCACAACAAATTGCAAATAGATTACAGAATGACATGGATATCTCCTTTTATGAGGGACTTGAGGAAAATCATGCTTCCATTGTTCCAACTATTATGAGTAGAGCAATACGTTTTGTGAATAAAAATAAATAACGAAACCGCATTATCTTTGATAATGCGGTTTAAATTTGTTTAAAAATACAATAAAATGTATATTAAAACAAAAAGGAGCGATGGCAAAAATGGAGATTATGTTGGCACAATCAAAAGAAGCACCTATTATCCTTGATGTAATGCTACAGGCATTTAAAGAATATGAGCACGCAACACCGCCTTCAAGTGCACTTAATGAAACGGTTGAATCGATTAAAGATGGTATGGAAAGAGGAGAATATGCCTTTATTGCTTATCTCAATGAACAGCCCGTTGCTATGGTCAGGTTTACATTTAGTGATAACAGTGTTTATTTTTTTAGATTATCTGTCATCCCATCAAAACAAGGACAGGGCTTGGCAAAAGCATTATTGAAAGAGCTTGAACACCATGCACTTGCTAATGGAAAAACGATTAGTGAATGCAAGGTTCGTATGTCAGTACCTCGAAACATTGAGTTATATCGTTCATTGGGTTATGTTATTACAAAAGAGGAGAAGGGAGAGAATCTTAACGGCTTCTCACTTTCTATAGCAACGATGGGGAAACAGCTTAACTAAGTAGGAGGGACTACATTTGCAGAAAAAGCTTGGCTGCTTGCATGCACATTATTCGAACATAGCATATATAGAACAAACATTTTTTAATATCAATCACATAGAACTTGTCCATTTTGTAGATCCAGGTCTTTTACTGCAAGCTTCAAATGAAAATAATGGGTTAGCTTTTAAGGTGAAGGAACAACTTGAATGGATGGAAAGCTGTCAGATAGATGCCATTTTAATAACGTGTACAAATTATATTGCTCTGTTAGAGGAAGCGCCCATTACGCTTTCCATTCCAATTTTGAAAATAGACGAACCCTTTTTTGAAGCTATTTGTAAGAATGAACAGCCTCAAACAATCCTTTTTACGAATCCGAGAACCGTAGAGGGTACAATGAGAAGGCTTCAGCAATATTCCTTACAGCATAACAAAGAGATTGAAGTTGTAGCTAAGGTAATCGACAATACTTTTGAACTGATCATGCAGGGAAAACAAGAAGCATATAAAAAAGCCATTCTTCAAGCTCTTTATCATGTAAAAGAGGATCAACGGCAAACGTCTGTTGCACAGCTTTCAATGGTGGAGGCTGCACAGCTATTCGAAAAAGAGTCAGGGCTAACAATTACTCATCCTCTAAAATCGTTAGCTGAATTTGTAGTAAGATCAATAGAAAAATATTCAGAATAATCTGTAACAATACATACAAAAAATTCGTTACATAGATAAAGCCATCTTGAAGGAGTGGTGTAATGAAGCGATGTATCCTTGTATTTACAGTATTATTATTTCTAGCAGGCTGTGTAATGAATGAAAAAGCAGTAGTACTACCAGATGATTTACCTGATTTTGTACAGGAAAGTGACTTTGCATCAATTAATTGGGACAAAAAAGCCGAAGTGTTTGGTGATAGAGGTAGTATAGTAGGGAATATCAATAAATCTGGCGTCATTGGTGCTGATGCGCCAAGCCTAAGCACCCAAAAATGGATGTGGCATCTTTGGGGAGTAGAGCCTACCCTTGACACAGAACTGACGATAGTCGGCTATCATAAAGATTCGAAAACAGTTCATCCAATATTGATAAATGGTTGGACAATGGGCCTTGGTGGACCAAATAATGGTGCAGATGCCCATACACCTTCAAGTGTAAAGGTTCCAGAGCCAGGACTATGGGCGATATTGCTCTATATCAACGGCAGCTATTTTGATACGTTAGTTTATGATATCACTCAATAGGATTTGGTAAGTTAAAGTGATATGTATACTTCAACACCCTTATTTTGTAAGTTTGGATTCTTACAAAGTAAGGGTTTTATTTTTAGGTAGCGTAAGGCTTTTAATTCCTTGGTTAAGTATAGCTTTATTTTTTGTCACATTTTAAGTAGTTCAATTGTTTACATATTATAGTAGAGGAAATAGGGGTGGTAAAGTGCATTCAAAATTTTTTGAGCAGCCCATCATGGAAACCAAGGACGATCGAATGGCTTACTTGCTAAAGGAGTACTATGAAAAAATCTATGTGTATTGCTTTAACATATTAAGAAATGCTCATGATGCAGAGGATGCTGTACAGGAGGTATTTATAAAAGCCCTTCAAAACAATAAGCTATTACACATTGAAAACTACAGTGCTTGGTTATATAAAATTGCCTATCATCATTGCTTAAACAGAATTAAGCGGCAATCTATCATAAAGTTTATTTCATTTGAAAACACGTCAATGATACAGGATGTTTCTAACAATCCAAGTATGGACATGGAGTTAGATGAAATAATGGCACAATTAAAGGCAAAGGAACGTGCACTCCTTGTATTAAGAATTATAGAAGATAAGGACTTTGCCGAAATCGCTTTAATATTCAATATTACGCATGCTACTGCACGGAAGAGGTTTGAAAGAGTAAAACTAAAGGTTCAAAAAATCATTGAAAGGAGCTCGTATGATGAAAAATAATATTAAATCATTTCAGGAATTCGAAAATCGATTAAAAAAGGAAGCTGAAACTACCCCAGTTTATGAGCAAATAATATTTGATAAAAACAGGAAACGCGGAAAGAGGCAAAGATCTATCTATACTAGAATATCTGTTGTCATCGCTTTTTTTACTATATTTATAACAGCCTCAATCGCTACAGCAATGGAATTAACAGGCTGGCGACTGTTTAACAATGAAGGAAGACAATTGCTTTCAGTTGATACTATGGCTGAGCAAGAAGCAGAAAAATATAAAGATATCACGAAGATATTTGCACAATACGATGCTACAATAAATGATTTAAAAGCGAACCTTCCAGAAGGAAAGTTTTTTTATTTTTTAGTTGTAGAGGCCTATGAAAAATATGGATTAACTTCTGTCCATTCTTATCAAAATGACTATAAAATAAAAAGTATGGCTGACATTCCAAAGGAAATAAAAGAAAAATTTCATTTAAATGAGGATTTGCTTGGGACAAATAGTTTTTCAGAGGGATTACTTAGTTATCAGCAGCCAGATGAGAAATTGGAGGAGGCTGAACAAAAATTTGAAGTTATGTATTTAGAAGCAAAGGAGAAAAATGTACCTTACATCATTAAGGAAGGAACATTGCAATTAACATCCGAAATTTCCTCGTTGAGTTTACGTTATAATAGTGGTTTTAACAGCGCACAAATCATTATTAGTCTATCTATCAATGGTGGAATATCCATTTCTTCTAATAAGAAGCTGGAATATGATAGATTTGAAGAAAACGGTACAGAATTTCTTTTTAATAAAGAGTTTCCAGAACTCATTTTTGTAAAGGAAGATAATGATCAGAAATACATTGTACAAATATTAGGATCAAAATTAGCAAATGAGAAAGAAGCTAAACCTGAAAAAATAATGCTAGTAGCGCGTAAAATATTAAATTGGTAATATGAAAAGAAAGAAAATAGCAAACGGAGGAGAGCTATATGACCGATTTACGCTATCCAATTGGGCAATTTCATTTTTCAGAAGTGGTGACAGCACAGCAAGTAAAGGATTGGATTGAGGATATTCGTTTGTTACCTAGACAGCTAGCGGAGGAATTAAGTGGAGCAAGTGAGCAAGCATTAGCGAAAACGTATCGTGAAAATGGCTGGACTGTTACACAGCTAGTCCATCATATTGCTGATAGTCATATGAATAGCTATATTCGTTTTAAATTAGCACTTACAGAGAATGTACCGACGATTAAGCCGTACAATGAAGCGGAATGGGCGCAACTCCCAGATTCAGAACTTCCAGTAGCGACCTCCTATAAACTAATCGAAAGCTTACATGAGCGCTGGGTTTATTTACTGTCTAGTCTAACAAAGGAGCAACTGCAAAGAGCGTTTAACCATCCTGATTCAGGGTTACTGACACTTGAAAAAGCCATAGCTCTATATGCTTGGCATGGAAAGCATCACCTTGCTCAGATTCAAAATGCCTTGTCGATATAATTAATGCAACCTATTTAAATTGAAAAATAGGCGATTTCTCGGTTTTGAAGAAAATCGCCTATTTTTTCGCTCATTTTTCCAATTGTTTTCAAGGTAGTATCATATTTTGCATGGATGATTAACACTGTAGGGTAGCTTTAATCTAACTTACGAGCATAATCTTTTATACAATATTAATTCCTGCACTTGCGTTACCAGTAACAGCAGCAACAATTCCTGTGGAAGTAAGAGAGAATATCATTAATAAACGATCACCAGCAGCTACTGGCACTGGTGTAACGTTTCTAGTACCAAATGTAATAGTACCTATTGCTATTGTTGAGAGAGCTGGTGCTAAATCAACAAATGCATCTGTAGGGCTGAAAATATTACTTCCCGCAGGCGCGCGGTAAATTTGTGCTCTGACTGTTGCTGTTCCTCCTATAAGGGTAGCAGCAACTGTTGCGGATAAGGACGCAGAAATAGATGTAATAGTACCTGCACGTGGAACGGAAAAGGCTTCTGTTCCAGTAGCAGCTGTTAAGTCTATATTTATACCAGTAAGAGTTACCCCTGGAATAGACGTGCCGAATCCTACCATACTGACTGTCCCGATAGCGCCACCAAGAACTGATGTTAAAACAACAGGAACAATACCTGACGCGAATGGGATGATGGAACCTGTTGCTGGTGGAGTAGTAATACATGCAGCATCTATAGCTTCAAAAGGACCGAGTGCAGCACACTCATTATTTTGATTTGCGCAGCCGCCGCACGTTGAATTCATACAATTCATACACATTTTTACACCCCCTTTCTTCATTATTCTATTCAGCTATGTTTGTGGAGTCAGGGCAAATATCTAAATTTAAGTTTATATTGTATAAATTTTAGAGAGCGCTTTATGGAAGCCTTTATTTAATCTGTATGAATCATCTTATGTGTATGTTAAACATAAAAAATGTCCAATACGTATTTCATACTTATTGGACGATTTATCTTCAGTTCTACCCCTCATTCCACACGGCTTTACACTAATTCCACTTTCGGAAGAAATTGAAAAATAATGAGCCCTTTTCTTTTTTATGCTCTTCATCTGTAGTTTTATATTCCAGTTCAGGTTGCTTGTTTACCTCTTGAGTGTTGATATAGGTTTCAAATGTTTCTTCTAATATAGCTTCAGATTCGTCATTTTTTAAAGTAGGTGACTTTTGCTCATGTAACGCTTCAGAAGTCGTTAGAATAACAGGCTCATTCACTATTTCAGAAGAATCGAGAACGACAGTTTCCTCATTCACTATTTCAGAAGAATCGAGAACGAC
>NZ_JBXAPF010000043.1:0-35581 GCF_058803665.1 Lysinibacillus sp. GW821-FHT14F06 | reverse complement strand
GACAGTTTCCTCATTCACTGTTTCAGAAGAATCGAGAACGACAGTTTCCTCATTCACTGTTTCAGAAGAATCGAGAACGACAGTTTCCTCATTCACTGTTTCAGAAGAATCGAGAACGACAGTTTCCTCATTCACTGTTTCAGAAGAATCGAGAACGGCAGTTTCCTTATTCATTGTTTCAGAAGAATCGAGAACGACAGTTTCCTTATTCATTGTTTCAGAGGAATTGCAAACGACAGACCCCTTATTCTCAGCTTCAGGTGAATCGAGAACTAAAGGCTTCTCTTTCACAGTTTCAGGAGAATTGACAACGACAGGTTCATTCCTTGTTTGAGATGGATCAAGAATAACAGGTTCCTCATTTATTACATTAGGAGGTCCAAGAGTAAATGACTCATTTACTTCTTGAGATGCTTTAAGAGCATCAGATGCAGTTATCACTTCAGGTGTTTCCAAGACGACAGGCTGATTTATTATTTCAGGTTTTGTTTCATCTATAATAGAAGAATTGATGGCAGTAGGATCATAAATACTTACAGGAATTTGCTTTGTATCAGTAGCATTTTTAAAATGGAATGTTGCTTCTGTGTTGGTATTTCGATAAAGACCATTATATATTTGGCCCGGATGCGCGTTCACTGATTGAAAATAATGTTGATTAAAATGGCGTTCTTCGGGTATATTTCTTTGATGTTCAGTTCCAGAAGATAGGATGTTATGGTTCAAATCTAATTGATTATTGGTTGCTTTTCCTGCCAGATTTTGTAGTAACCTATAAGATGGTTGTTTCGAGGTAGATGTCGATTGATCTTGAGCCATTGCAATTTTAGGCTGTCTTTGTGCAACGTTAGGTATTAAAGGAGAACGGCTTTCAATATTGGGTGTAGTTGTAGGTGCTGGAGCTTCATTAACTTCCATTGTAAGTAGCTTTTTTAAAACGATTAATATTTCTTGGTTCATTTCTTCAATAGTTCGATTTAGAAGCTCAATTTGTGTGGAGAGTAATTTTATTTGCTCCTCGTAGCTTTTAATTTGTGAATTTTGCCTATCATCTAATGTCTCTGTTAGTCCCTCTAAATGTGCAATTTGTGTTTTTAACTCCCCAAATTCCTTTTTCATAAAGAGATAGTCTTCTATAGAAGTCCCCATTTTTAATGAAGTTAACGTTTCTCTGTATGTTTCAATCTTTTCCTTCAGTTTTGCAATGTCTTGAGTGGAGTAGGATTTTGAGTTTTCCATGTATTTCACCCCTTTCAGTCCATTAATATTTTATTAAAAATATTTACTTTCTGTTACAAATATACCGGTCCTCCCAAACATTTAAAAATATCCATGGATAAATGGGCTTTGAATAAAAATGATGTATCTCAATACGTATGTTTTTATTAAATATGGAGTTGAACTATTAATTTAGCCCATACACTTTTAGCTGAAAAACATATGCTACAAACGAAAGATAAAAATTTTATGGAGGTGTCAAAAGGATGCAAGATATTATGCCATCCCAGGCGCAGGAACTAATTTGTATAAACGTCGATAAGGTATTTGACTGGATTGTAAAGGAGATGTCGTTTGACTTTTCCCCTACTGGACCAATTACTTTTCCAGGAGTAACGCCAACGACTGATTTAACAGGTGCTGTAGTTACATGTAAGGTAGTTCCATCAGCAACTAATCCTATAGTTATCTTGAACCGTGAGAATCGCCAATTCTCCATTGATGGTTCATCTGTATGTCTTCAACATTTAAATATTCAAAAGAATTTTGTTGTTACGATTGTTGTTTGTTTACCGAACGGCACGATGTTCACAAGCAATAATATTCCACTTTCTCGCTGTGAACAAGTTACACTATGTGCGCCAAAAGGGACAGATGTAGAAATTTTATTTACAGATTTAGATTGTTTCGTGTGTACAACTGGAACATTAACAGCTGGTGCAGGTACAATTACGTTTTCTGCATTAACTATTACTGTAGCTGTTTGTCAAAGTATTCAATCAACATTCCCGGTTACTGTGGAATTCTTAGCGACTTTCTGCGAGCCAAGAGCAGAATTACCATTTACATGTCCTGGAGTAGTTCGTCCACAGCAATGCCCTATTATTTTCCCGACAGGTGGGTAATAGTAATAATAAAAAAGAAAAACACATATCTTGAAGAGAGGGTAAACCTCTCTTTTTTTATTTTGGTTTAGCTGGTGTCCAATTACTTGCTAAACCAAGATAAAAGCCCCAGTAGATGTCACAGATTTTGGAAAGGTTCAAAAGCGAGTTCGAAAAAATTCTGGACGTAATTGCGATGAGGTTTAATACCATTCAATACATAATTAATTTAGGAGGATAAAAATTATGACTGGTTCCAAACAGGTGGAGAAAAAAATAAATGAGCTCAAAGAACAGACGACCCATTATGTTCATGAGATAAAAAAAATGGTTGAGAAGCTTACAATTCTTGAACCTGTTAATGTCATAAGTTATTTTACTTCTTCATTAAATATTTCTTATGATACTGAACAGGAAAGTTTATGTTTGGGCTCCTATCACATTCGTAATATAGGAAATCAGCCTATTACTAATCCCTATTTGTGCATAAAGCTACCCGAAGACTCGCCATTCTCCTTTTCTGGTAGGTATGTTTATGAACATTTTGCTCCCAATTTAAAAGGAAATAGTAGCTGGGAGCGAATTAATGATCAAGCGAGTAAAGAAGAATTTTGGCTTAGACCTATAGGGAAAACAGCAATAGAGCCAAATGAAACACTATCCTTTACTAATTTTCAAATTAAATGGTCACATAATCTATCATATTCGGGTAGTATTATGGGTCTTACCTATTGTGATCAGTTACAAGATGGCGTGGTTGTGTTAAACCCTATTAATCTTAATGGAATAAGTCAAACACAGGAGGAGAATAATGAGTGAATTTGAAAAAGCGCAACAAGAAATAAAAATTGAGGATATCACTCATCAATTTATAAAGGAGCAGCTATCAAATTTATCAAGCTGTAGTAGTGATAAAAATAATAGCTTTGCTTTTCTTGAAAAAGGAACGTTAAATCTTCTTATTGCTTATTTATTATCTGGAGAAAAACCAAAAAAAGAACAATTTAAAAATGATGGATTCGACATAAACTTGATAAAAAAGCTTGATGAGATTTTAGAAGAAAGTAAGAAGCAATTTGAGGAGGTTATGAGTATGCTTGGAAAAATTTAGTGAAAGGAGAGCCTGATATGGAAAATGATATTGTGAAAAACAATGATCCCATTCAGCTTCAGCAAATGCTTATTTTTTTAAGGGCTGAATTAGCGAAATATAAAAATGAGGTTAAAAGACTGAGAGATAGTGACTATTATTCACTAGTACTAAGATTTGAACGAGAAAACATCCAATTAACAAATCAAAAAAAGGAGCTTTCGATGGAGCTATTAAAGCTGAAGAGAGACTTTGAAAAAGCAACAAAGAGCTACTTTGATCATGTGCAAACAATAGAAAAGCATAAGAAAAAACAAATATCTTCGATTGAAGTATTATTAAAGGAAAAAGAGAAGCTTCGTGCGGAAAATAAATTACTAAAGCAAACATTAAAAGCCACACAAGATGAATTACTGTCTGTTAATTCGATGAATGGGCTAGAAAGTAAGCTGAGTGATTTTGCAATGGGCATCAGTCAACAAATAGAAAACATCATGGAAGCAATTGAAAATTCACGTTTAGATCCCGAAAAATTTAATCAGAATTTAATGAAAGAGATTGATGGAAAATTAGACCATATAAATAAACATAATTCGACTATTAATCTGCTGGAAGAAAGAACGATTGTGAAGAATGACGCTCTTAAACAGTTAGATACTCAAGTAAATAAGGAGTTGGTCCAATCTATTGATTTTGAAGAGCAGGTGGAGCATAAATTACGCATTCTTGATGACCTAGAGCAGAAATTGAATGAACTTGCTAAAGAAATAAAATCGAATGAAATTACGCAATAGAGAGGAGATTAATCCATTAATACTTGTTTGACTGTTTCAAAAGTAAGGAAGTAAACGCTTTTGAAACAGTCTTTTATATTTATTAGAAAAATACTTATTTCGTTTCTCTGTGCAATGTAACTCTTTTCAAACGAGGTGAATATTTTTTAAGCTCCAACCTTTCAGGATTATTTCGTTTATTTTTTGTAGTGATATAGTTTTTATCACCTGTTTCGGTACAGGCTAATGTTACTTGTACACGCATAAATATGCCTCCTTTTAAATCGTAATAATTACGCTTTATACAATATTATTTTTTAGTATATATGTCAATAATGAATCTCCATGAAATTTTAAGCATTGCAATTTCTGTTTTACTATGGTTTAATTACAAAATGTAAATAGTAATGATTACGATTTGAGGAGTTGTATAAAATGACAAAAAAAATCCCTGTCACTGTTTTAAGTGGATATTTAGGTTCGGGAAAAACGACAATGATGAATCATGTCCTGCAAAATGAAAAAAATATGCGAGTAGCTGTTATCGTAAATGATATGAGTGAAATCAATATTGATGCTGAATTAATTGCAAATGGGAGCGGTATTTCACGTACAGAGGAAAAATTTGTGGAGCTATCCAATGGGTGCATTTGCTGTACACTGCGTGAAGATTTATTGCTGGAGGTTGAGCGTCTCGCTAAGCTTGGCAATATTGATTATATTTTAATTGAATCTACAGGAATTAGTGAACCAATACCAGTTGCTCAAACATTCAGCTATTTGGATGAGGAGCTGGGTATTGATTTAACGAAATTTTGCCAGCTTGATACGATGGTGACTGTTGTTGATGCGAATCGATTCTGGCATGATTTTCAGTCAGGCGAAAGTCTTTTAGAGCGAAAGGAGGCAGTGGGAGAATTAGATGAACGGGATGTAGCAGATTTGCTCATAGATCAAATTGAGTTTTGTGATGTCCTTATTCTAAATAAATGTGATTTAGTATCAGAGGCTGAGCTTGAAAGATTAGAACGTATTTTACGTGCTTTACAGCCTGAAGCTAAGCTAATTCGAACAGTGAATGGTGTGATAGAGCCAGCAGAAATTCTCAATACAGGACGCTTTGATTTTGAGAGGGTGTCAGAATCTGCAGGGTGGCTAAAGGAATTGGAGCTTGGTTATGAAAATCATACGCCTGAGACAGAGGAATACGGCATTTCCTCTTTCACCTATAATCGTAGAAGGCCATTTCATCCAATGCGTTTTGTCGAGTGGTGCGATCATATGCCAGAATCGATTGTACGAGCAAAGGGAATTATTTGGAGTGCTAGACATCAGGATGTAGCATTATTGCTGTCACAGGCAGGGTCATCAGCAAAGATAGAACCGGTTTCCTATTGGGTAGCCGCTTTATCAAAGGAGCAGCAACAGGATGTATTTTCTCAAAGCCCTGAGGTTCTAAAGGATTGGGATGACGAGTTTGGAGATCGTATGACACAGCTTGTGATTATTGGAATTGATTTAGATAAAGAGGCGATTAGTGCAGAGTTAGATGCTTGTTTATTAACGGTGGACGAGTATAATATGCCGTGGGAAAATTTACAGGACCCCTTTAATTGGGAATGGCAATAAACAAAAAGAAGATTTCGGCTAGGTCTCCGAAATCTTCTTTTCAAATACATGATTATAATTTGTTGCATCTCTTAATGCTTTTTCCTCAATGGGAATACGTACTGATAGCATAGTGACATTTAAAAGTGTAAAACAAAACGCTGTAAAATAGGCTTGAAACATAATAGGTAGCAGTAGAATCTCTAAGCAAACGACAGCGTAATTTGGGTGGCGCATAAATGTATAAGGTCCTTTGCGTACAACTTGAGCATCTGGAAGAATTAGAATTTTTGTGTTCCAAAAAGTACCTAGTGAACGAATACACCAAATGCGTAATACCTGCACAGCAATAAATAATAAGAAAAATAACGGAAATAAGGGCGATATACCACTATTATTGGTTAAGACTTCTATCATTAAAAATAGGAAAAAACTGATGTGCATTGTAACCATATAGGGATAGTGAGAGGCGCCGACTTCATACGCCCCTTGTGAAAGCATCCATTTTTCATTGCGCTTGGCAATAAAAATCTCTGTCAATCTTTGTAGAATCACGATAATCAGGATAGTATAAAACATCATGCTACTCCCTCCATTTAAATAATACAGCTTCAGCACAGAAGCCAGGGCCGAGAGCGACAAGCAAACCAGTATCCCCCACTTGTCCTTCATGTAACATAAATTGCTCTAATACGTATAGCACCGTAGGAGATGACATATTTCCATGTTTTTTTAATATTTCCCGAGAAATGTCGGTTTTTTGGGTTGCTAAATAAAGCGTATCTTCATAGGCTTTTAATACTTTTTTACCGCCAGGATGTGCAATGAAATGGTTAAGCTGTTCGCTGTATAGTTCCTGTTCCATTAAAAATTGTTCAATGAAAGGACCGAGCCAATTAGTGATAATAGCTGGGATACTTTTTTGGAAAACAACATGTAGACCATTGTTTTTAATATCCCAGCCCATAACATTCTCAGAATCTGGCATCCATTTGGAGCCGGTTGCTATGATAGCAGGTGTCGGCATTCTTGTCTCAATTTTTGCTTCATCTCCACAAACAAGGATACATGCTGCACCATCTGCAAAAAGTGAGGCACCGACTAAATTACTTTTTGAAAAGTCATTTGGCTGGAAGGTTAAACTACAGAGTTCTACACAAACGACAAGAACTTTTGCCTCGGGATGGGCAAGACAAAAATCATAGGCTCTACTAATACCAGCTGCACCACCAGCACAGCCAAGTCCCCAAAGTGGTATACGTTTAACTTTGTCTGAAAATGGAAGGTGATTCATTACTCGGGCATCAATACTTGGTGTTGAAATGCCTGTACTACTGACGAAAATGATAGCATCAATGTCCTGTGGCGATATGGGTGTTTTTAAAAACTTCTCATTTTGTAAACATGCTTGAATAACAGCCACACTATATTGTGTTGCCAGCTCAATATATAAATTGTTGCGTTCTTCAAAGGAATGATCAGTACGATGCCACTCTGGCGGCACACAAAAATGACGGGTTGCAATACCACCATTCTCAAATACTTTTAAATATCGTTCTAATTTTGGGATTTTTGTGTGAAAAAGTTCCTTTGTTAATTCCTCCGCGTTTGTCTGATGTAATGTGTACGGTGGTTGGTATGTACTGATAGAAATGATTTTTGACAATTCAACATCTCCTTTGCTAATAGTGGTTTTGTTCATTGTATGCAAGAAGGAAGGGGATACATGCTTATTAGATTGCATTTGACATTTTCGGAAGATTTCGCTATATTAATAACAATTAAATCGGAAGTAGGTGATGTGACATGATGAATAGATCTGTTTTTAGCGAACTGCAATTCGGTTTGTTCAATTTCACACGCCTAAAATATACAATTTGACTTAAGTTCAATAGTTCGATTTGTGTATTCTCTTAAATGTGCCTGTGAAACCTTGTAACTGCCGAATTACGCAGATACAAGGTTTTTTTATCTTCACTTGGTGGATGTCACCGATTTTCAAAATCTGGACGTAATGATGCCAAGGTGAAATTGATATGCACTTTTAGGAGGAAACTAAATTGAAATTAACAGCATTAGGTTTTAACACATATTTTGAAGAGCAAATGATTGAATATAAGAAGCAGGCTAAGCTAGTGAATTGTGTAGCAGCAAGGGTTACATTAGAACATAAGCATTCATATCGTGTATTAGCAGAAGAAGGCGAGTGGCTAGCAACAGTTGCAGGGCATTTTGTCTATACCTCATTGGCACGTGAGGATTTTCCAGCAGTTGGTGATTGGGTATTAGTAGAAAAAATGCCTGGTGAAGAAAAAGCTATTATTCATCAGCTATTTAAACGAAAATCTGTTTTTTCACGCAAGGTGGCGGGGCAGGAAATACAGGAACAGATTGTAGCATCCAACGTAGATATTGTGCTGCTTGTTATGAGCTTAAATGCAGATTTTAATATTCGACGTTTAGAACGCTATTTAGTAGCAGCTTGGGATTCAGGAGCAACACCGATTATTGTTCTGACAAAGGCTGATTTATGTGCTGATGTTTCAGACAAGGTAAGAGATGTTGAGTCTGTGGCGTTCGGTGTGGCTATTTTTGTAACAAGTGCCTATTCAGGTGAGGGGTTAATGGATATTCGCGCACTATTTACAGAGGGTGTGACAGGAGCTTTGCTTGGTTCTTCAGGTGCAGGAAAATCTACACTGACAAATATGCTGAGTGGCGAAGAGCTTATGAAAGTATCTGGCATTCGTGAGGATGATGCTAAAGGGCGTCATACGACAACACATCGCGAATTAGTGGTATTACCTGGTGGTGGGTGTTTAATTGATACGCCAGGAATGCGTGAGCTACAATTATGGGATCAAGGGGATAGCCTTGCTTCTAGTTTTCAGGACATAGAGCAGCTTTCAGCAGCTTGTCATTATCGAGACTGCACACATCAAAAGGAGCCACACTGTGCTGTACAGCAGGCAATAGCGGATGGGGAGCTGGAGCAATCTCGACTTCAAAGCTACTTTAAATTGCAGAAGGAGCTTGCCTTTATGGAGCGCAAGGCAAATACACAGGCAAGACTTGATGAGCAACGAAAATGGAAGCAAATTGCGAAGGGTTTAAAAAAGGGAAAAAAGAAATGAGTTTAGCGGGACACAGATAGATTTTGAAATATCTGTGTTCCGTTTTTTAGGAGGGAATAAGGTTGAGTAAGAAAAAATGGTTTCGAGGAGCAGTCATTATAGCCATTGCTGGTACAGTGCTGTTTGGGCGAGCAAAAAAAGTAACTGCTGGCAAAACACTTTTTGTTTCAAAGGGCCCGAAGTATGCTTTTCCAGTTATAGATGCTGAAGCAGGTAAGGTGATAGGCATTGTACATGCTAAAGGTAAGACGTATATGACTGTTAGTGTAGATGTACATGCTGATACATATAAAGTAGAGGGTTCGTTAAAAGGCTTACTGCAAACGACTGATGAGGAGAGTATCGCACATATTTGTCATTGTGCTAAACTTTTTGTAAACCATGGGGTGAAGTCTTAGTTATGATTATACATGGCATTAATCATTTATTATTTTCTGTGTCGAATTTAGAGCAGTCAATCGTGTTCTATGAAACTATTTTCGATGCTAAGTTATTAGTTAAAGGAAAAAGCACTGCCTATTTTGATTTAAATGGGCTATGGCTTGCTCTGAATGTAGAAAAAGATATACCACGACAGGAAATCCATCAATCCTATACACATATAGCCTTTTCTATTGAGGAGGCCGATTTTGAAAAAATGTATGAAAAGCTAGTAAGCTATCAGGTGAACATTTTACAGGGCAGAAAACGAGATGTCAGAGATAAAAAGTCGATTTATTTCACAGATCCAGACGGTCATAAATTTGAATTTCATACAGGAACTTTACAAGATCAATTGAATTACTATAAGATGGAAAAGCCACATATGGGATTTTTTGATTAATTAGATGTCTCTCTGTAAGAAGAGGGCATCTATTTTTTTTGCAACGTTTTCCTTTTCTCAAACGACTTTAAAGTGTAGCCAAAAGGAGGAGATTAGGTGGATATAGAAAAATTGGTTAAGAGTGCAAAAAGGGGGAATGATGAAGCATTTGAGCAGTTGATTGCTTTCATGCGTGAAAAATTATATCGTACTGCCTACTCGTATGTTCGAAATGAGCAGGATGCGCTTGATATTTATCAAGAGTCTATTTATAAAGCCTATACAACATTGAAAACATTAAAGAATCCAAACAGTTTTCCAGGGTGGATTATTAAGATTGTGGTTTATAAATCTATTGATTTTATTAGAAAAGATGCAAGGAAATTCACTTTAGGAGATGAGGAGTTTTTTGCAGAGATAGCTGGTACTCAAAATATGAAGAACATTGCATATTCATTAGATGTAAAAGAGGCAATTGATACATTAGATGCCAAATATAAAACAATTATGTGGTTACGCTTCTATCATGATTTTACTGTCAAAGAGATTGCAAAAATGTTGGGGTGTCCTGAAGGAACAGTGAAGTCCTATATTAACAGAGCTAAGAAAGAGTTAAAACCAATTTTAAGGGAGGGCTACTTGTATGAGTAAGGATAATAGTCGTATCAATATTCCACTTCAACAATTGATGATGAGAGAGCAGGTGGCAATAAGAGCAGCAAAAAGGAAGAAGCTGAATATTAGAATTCTAAAACCTCTCCTTACTGCCTGTGGATTATGTATAGTACTACTAGGTTCGGGATTTCTCTCTCCCACAATAGCGACCGCATTAGCTAATGTACCTTATATTGGAGCCATTTATGCTAAATTTGGGGATATTGCAGCTAAAAAGATTGAACAAGAACACTTGATGACAACAATAGATAAAGAGGATACGCATGGGGGCCTTACAATGACTGTTAAAGAAGCGGTATATGATGGGAATAGATTATTAGTTACAGTCACATATACAGGGCAGAATGGTGTTTCTTTACAAGAGGAGGTTGTAGGTACTAATACGCTAACTGTCAATGGGGAGCCAATAGACGTTGCAATGGGTTCTACAGGTCAAGATGATATTGGTAAAAACACAATTATTGAGCATCATGAATTAACTTTATCCAATGCAGATATATATGGGGATAAAATTGAAGTTGCATTAGATGGTAGTGATTTATTTGGCTACAAAGGTAATTGGCATGTGGATTTTACACTTGAAAAATTAAAGGAAGAAGTTATCACTTTCTTTCCAAATATAAAATCTAATACTAATGATGGACTATATAAGTTAAACGTTGCACAGATTTCATTTACACCATTATCGACGCGTATAGATGTCCTAGTAGATTATCCAAGAGAGTTAGATAGAAATGATCAATGGCCATTTTTTGAGTTTGAGGTAACAGATAGTGAAGGGAGGTTATATGATAGGGCGAATATGCAAATGGGAGCGACTAAGGATTATGGACATCATATTATTCTAGTACTACCACCTATGGAGAAAATGCCAAAATCATTTACACTTAAACCAGGTAAGTCGGATGAGCAAGGATATTGGCGCCAAATAAAGGGATTAGAAATGATAGTACCCCTAGAGCCTTAAAAAATATATAATCCTCCTTTAGTTTTTGAGAACTAGAGGAGGATTATATAATATTAAAGAGAAACAATATAAGAGGAGAAATCATTCATAATATTATAGGAGGTGGCTTTATGACAAAAGCTATTATTTTTGATATGGACGGAACTTTATTTCAAACCAATTTAATTTTAGAGCCTGCACTAGCTGCGACGTTTGATGTGTTACGGGATAAGGGCTTGTGGCAGGGAGATACGCCAATTGAAAAATATCGAGAAATTATGGGAGTACCATTACCTGTTGTTTGGGAAACGCTATGTCCAATGCACTCTTTAGCAATACGTGAAGAGAGCAATGCATTATTCCATACAAAGTTGATTGAGCAAATACGGAATGGTAAGGGCGCATTATATCCAAATGCAGAGAAAACACTTACTGCTTTGACAGAGCACTATAAGCTATACATAGCCAGCAATGGACAGAAGGAGTACTTACAAGCAATAGTGGAAACCTATCAATTGGAGCGTTTTATCAAAGATACATACAGTATCCAGTCTATTTCAAGTGGTCATAAATCAGATTTGGTAAGAAAAGTGATTGTAGAAAATGCTATTCAGCAAGGAGCTGTTGTCGGAGATCGTTCTTCTGATATTCAGGCTGCCCATGATAATCAGCTTCTCTCAATTGGGGTACGTTTTGATTTTGCCCAGGAAGCAGAGCTACAAAGGGCAGATATTGTCATTGACGACCTAAAAGATTTATTACAAGTTCAATTAGCTTAAGTAATAAATTTTTATCTCCCGATATTTTCCTTTTATCGAGAAAAATAAACGATTTATCGAAAATTTTCAGTCATTTCTAGACATTTATTGCATTTCTAAAGGAGAAAGCGTAAAATGGTGCCAACCTAATAGAAAAGCATTGAGAAGGAAAAGTAAATTGGATCAGCATTATATAGAGAGCCTCTGTTGGTGGAAATGAGGTAAATGAACCCTTTTGAAAATGACCTTTGAGCTTCGTACCGAAAGCATTTGGCAAGTAGATTACGACGAGATAGGCACTCGTTACAACAGCAGCAGTATCTCTCATAGATGAGACGTACTGATAGAGGCAAGTAGTGTGAGCTATTTGTAAATATAGGTGGTAACACGGGTATACTCGTCCTAATCAATTTTGATTAGGGCGATTTTTTTATCTTCATTCAGCAGAAAACTCCTACCTCTACAGGTGGTGAGATGAATGCAGTTTTGGTTTCTTTTCAGTGGGTGTCCAAACACCTACTGAATGAAGATAAAGCCTCCGGCGGATGTCACGGATTTTCAAAGGAATGAATTGTGCAGGCACAATTCAAAATCCGAACGCAATTACGCCAAGGCGAAATTGATCCATTTTTATTTATGCGAGGGGAGCAATTTAGAATGACAATTGTTATTGGAGGCGCTTGGCCATATGCAAATGGTTCTTTGCATTTAGGACATGTTGCTGCACTATTACCAGGTGATATTTTGGCTAGATATTACCGTCAAAAGGGCGAAAGGGTTTTATATGTGTCAGGGAGTGATTGTAATGGCACACCGATTTCTATTCGCGCTGCACAGGAGAACACAACTACTGAGGCTATCGCTAATCATTATCATGAGGAATTTACACGATGCTTTACTGATTTAGGATTCACCTATGATTTGTATACACGTACAGATGCAAAGCACCATCATGACTCTGTACAGGCTATCTTTTTACAGCTACTTGCGAATAATTTTTTATATAAAAAGAAAATTGAGCAGGCTTATTGTGAAACAGACAAACAGTTCTTGCCAGATCGGTTTGTAGAGGGAGTTTGTCCAAACTGTGGCGCTAAGGCACGTGGTGATCAGTGCGATAACTGTTCCACAATTTTAGATCCTCTCGATTTAATCGATAAACGTTGTAAAATTTGTGGCAATGAGCCAATTATTAGAGAAACGGAGCATTTTTATTTTGCCTTTAGTCAATTTCAAGGAAGATTGGACACATATTTAGCAGAGGCAAAGGCTGAAAAACGCTGGCGTGATAATGCCCTTGGGCTAACAGAGCGATATTTGGCTGAAGGCGTTCCGGACCGTGCAGTGACGAGAGATTTACCAAATGGCATTGATGTTCCAGTTCCGGGCTTTGAAGGTAAAAAAATATATGTATGGATTGAAGCGGTTGCAGGTTATTTAACTGCAAGCATAGAATGGGCAAAGCAGCATCAAATAGCTATTGAGGATTTATGGAATGAAGAAACAATCTCGTATTATGTACATGGTAAGGATAATATCCCATTCCATACCGTTATTTGGCCAGCCATTCTAATGGGAATAGGGGCAAAGGCATTACCAACACATATTGTGTCGAATGAATATTTGACGCTAGAAAAACGAAAATTATCAACCAGTCAAAATTGGGCGGTATGGGTGCCATATATTTTAAGTCGATATGATGCGGATTCGATTCGTTACTTTTTAACAATGAATGCCCCAGAAAACCGTGATACGGATTTCTCCTGGCGGGAATTTATTTATAGCCATAATGGGGAGTTGCTTGGTGCATATGGCAACTTTGTTAATCGTACGTTGAAGTTTATTGAAAAATCTTTTGAAGGGCAGGTACCACAAGCTGAGGTAGATGGAAACGTTCGAAAGCAAACGATTCAATTGTTTAATGAGGTGAGCAACCTTATTGAAGCGGGTCATTTCAAACAAGCATTAGAGGCTATTTTCGAATATATTCGGGCAGCCAATCGTTATTTCGACGAACAGCAGCCATGGCTTCAGGTGAAGGAGAATGTAGAAGCAGGAAATCAAACACTTGCAACATGTGTCTATATTATTGCGAATCTGGGTCAGCTACTACATCCGTTTTTACCATTTTCAGCCGAAAAGGTAAGAAGAATGTTAGGTATACGTGAGCTAATGTGGCACGAGCAGGTAGAGCTTCCAGCATTCATTAATGAGGTGACACCACTGTTTGAACGTCTTGATGTGGAGCTGATAGAAGAAGAATTTCAAAAGCTTGTGAAGGACAGTCAATAAAAAATCCAAAAGCAGTACGACATAAAGTTTGTCATACTGCTTTTGGCAATTAGTTCATCACTGGTGTTAATTTTGCTACAACAACACTGTTAATCGCATTGATGTATGCCAGTGCACTTGCTTTTAATATATCTGTATCTGCGGCTTTGGCAATATATTTTTCACCCTCGTGCTCGATTGTGATTTTTACTTTCCCAAGTGCCTCTTTCCCACGAGATACACTGTTGATATTGTATTCTACAAGTTTTACGTCAATATTTGTAATTTCTGCAATGGCTGAATATAAGGCATCGATTGGACCTGAGCCTACTGCGCTCGCTTTAAATACTTCGCCGCCTTTACGAATCTTCACACTTGCTGAAGGGAAGTTTGAATTGCTGACGACTTGTAAATCGTCAAAGTCAAAGAATTGCTCACTATAATGTGTGGCATTCGCATTGTTTGCATCATGTTTTTCATAGTAGCTTTCAACAATTACATATAAATCATGATCGTAGACTTCTTTCTTCGCATCAGCAAGCTTCAAGAAGCCTTCAAAGATTCCTTCAAATTCATCTGTAGAAAGATTTGAGAAACCAAGCTTTTCAAGTGCATTTTTCACCGCATGACGCCCAGAGCGAGCTGTAAGGACTAATTCCATATCATCAAGACCTACATCTTCTGGATGGACAATTTCGTAAGCATCACGAGATTTTAGCAAGCCGTCTTGGTGAATACCAGATGAATGAGCAAAAGCATTGTCCCCAGTAATTGCTTTGTTCACTTGTACATCTAAGCCCATAAAGCTTGAAACAAGACGAGATGTATTCATAATTTCTTTAGTATTTATACGTGTTTCAGCATTGTAAACAGCGCTACGTGTTTTTAGTGCCATTACAACTTCTTCTAATGCAGCATTACCAGCACGTTCACCAATACCGTTAATTGTACATTCTACTTTATCTGCACCATTCTTAATGGCAGCAAGTGTATTAGCTGTTGCCATCCCAAGATCATTATGACAATGAACACTTAGTAAAACGCTGTCATCTAAATTTTTCATACGTTCATTTAATTTATAAATCATTGCCCCAAATTCTTCCGGCTCTGCAAAGCCAACTGTATCTGGTACATTAATCATCGTTGCACCAGCCTTCATTACAGCCTCAATCGTTTTCCAAAGATACTCGAAATCTGAGCGAGAAGCGTCTTCCGTTGAATATTGAACTTGTGGTAAAAGGGTTTTCGCATATTTGACAGCATCCACACCAATTTGTAAGATTTGATCCTTAGATTTGCTAAACTTTTTCTCTACATGAATATCTGAAGTTCCAAGTACCATATGAATCATAGGATTTTCAGCATATTTGACAGCATTATAAACAGCATCAATATCTGCCTGTACAGCACGTGCTAGAGCAGTTATCATAATGTCATTTGTATTTCCTACTTTTTGTGCAACAGCTTTTACTGCATCAAAATCACCTTGTGATGAAGCAGGGAAACCAGCTTCGATAATATCGACGCCTAATTTTTTGAGCTGCTGTGCAATCTCTACTTTCTCATATAAATTCAATTTTGCACCTGGCACTTGCTCGCCATCACGTAAAGTTGTATCAAACACCCAAATTTTTCTTCCCATTTTCAAACACTCCTTTTGTCATTGTCTTTTTCATAAAGCTACACTTAGGCCAAAAATCGTTTAATCAAAATAAAAAAACCCGTCTCTATTTAAAAATAGAGACGAGTTTATGCTCGCGGTACCACTCTAATTGACCTTCTCTTTACAGAAAAAGTCCCCTTATCGACAGCTATCACTGTCTATCCCAATAACGGAGGAAACCGACATCCCTTACTTAATTTCAGGGAGTAGCTCATGGACGAGTTCAAAATGTGTGTCTACCGATTTTCACCAACCATCGGCTCTCTACAAGTACACAGGCACTTCTACTATTTCCAATCTTGGCCTACAATGTGTTGTTGAAAGCAATCATACTTTGATATTGTGAATCTGTCAATAATATTCTAAAAATTATTTTTTTTCTGTCTAAATCAATGTAGGATTAGCCCTATTTTAGAATAAGGCGAAATGGTTTATTTCCATTATGAACAGCCATTTACGTGTGTTAATAAAAATTTTAATATAGGCTATAGAAATATAGCGATAAAGTACAAATAGGGAGAGATATTAATGGATTTACAGAGCACCTTAAAATTTTTACATATAGCGGAAGGATTAAAGCGAGAACTGCGTCATAGCTGGCTTTCAGATGGGCGGCAGGAAAGTGTAGCCGAGCATACATGGCGGGTAGCGTTAATGGCAATGGCTATTGAGGAATACTTACCGCAAAAGGTTAATAGTGAACGTTTATTAAAAATGATTATTATTCATGATTTAGTGGAGGTGTATGCAACCGATATCCCGGCCTTTGATACGATGAATGATATAAAGGCAAAAGAACAAAAGAGACAAAATGAAATCAAAGCAATTGAAAAAATTAGAAATTTGCTAGGAAATGATACAGGACAACAATTTTATGATTTGTGGTTTGAATTTGAGCATAAGAAAACGTATGAAGCAAAAGTAGCGAATGCTTTAGATAAACTCGAAGCGCAAATTCAGCACAATGAAGCTTCTATCGAAACTTGGTTACCGATTGAGCATGAAATGGTATTTTTGCTAGGTAGACATACGGATTTTGATGATGTGTTAGATGAGCTGAAAGATATCATTGAAGCAGAAGGAGTAGAAAAAATTCAGACAGATAATAATTGATAAGAATCTGCTATTTTTCTAGGGGAAGATAGAAAATAGACAGATTCTTTTAGTATTTTTATTCTATTTTAAAGCGTGAAACTTGAGTTTGTAATTCCTCAGCCATATTTGAAAGTGTAGCAGCAGAAGCGGCCACCTCTTCAATCGTGGCTAGCTGCTCTTCAGAGGCAGAGGCCACATTTTGTAAGTTAGAAGAAGACATTTGTGCAATTGTTGCTATTTCATCGAAGGATGCATATATCAGCTCCGCACTTGAAGACATTTCTTCTGAAACGGTCGTTGCTTCTTGAATTTGCTTAGAAACTTGTTCAATCAGATCAACGATTTTTGAAAAGCCTTCCTCAGCTACCTTTACAACTTGCATGCCAATTTGAACCTCTTGTGTACCAGTATCCATAACAGATACCGCACGATTTGTATCATGCTGAATTTCGGAAATGAGGCTAGCAATTTGTTCAGCCGATTGCTTAGATTGCTCCGCTAGTTTTTTTACTTCATCCGCAACAACAGCAAAGCCGCGACCATGATCTCCTGCACGAGCAGCCTCAATTGCAGCGTTTAATGCTAGTAAATTTGTTTGCTCTGCAATATCTGTAATAAGACCGATAATATTACCTATTTCTACAGAGTGGTTCCCTAAGTTTTTGACTACGTTCGCAGACTCTAAAACGGCTGTATGAATTGTATCCATTTGTGTAATGACACGGAGTAATGAATCGTTTCCTTTGTTAGCCTCAACATTTGTTTCCAAAGCAAGCTCAGATACAGCAGCTGTAGTCGTTGCCAATTGCTGAATACCTCTTGTCATATTTTTCATGGCTTCAGAGCTTTCAGTAGCATTTTTTCCTTGCGCCTCAGAGCCACTTGCAACCTCCTGTATAGAGGATGTCATCTGCTCTGTTGCTTGGATTGTTTGATCTGCACTTGCTGTTAATTCAGCTGCAGAGCCACTTACCTGTACAGTATTGTGACGAACACTTGTAATGAGCTCCTTTAAATTTAGAGCCATTTGATTAAAGGCAAGTGCTAAATCACCAACCTCATCACGATTCTTTATACGGATTTGCTCTGCTGTTAAATCACCCTCGGCAATTTTTTGTGCTGCTCTAGCCATCCCTTTAATAGGTCGAGAAATAAGGCTACCCATGATAATAGCAATTATCAGACTAATGACAACAGCAAACACCCCAAGTATAATCATTTGAAATTTTATCGATTGAATTTCTTTAGTTGTCGCGGCGATTTTACCATCTATATACTCACTTTGATAATTGGCAAGGTTTTCTACGCGTGCATCGAATTGCTTAATAATTAATCGTCCCTGTGTACTATCAAGCTTTTCGTATTGTTCTGTTTCTCCAGTAGCCTTTAAGGAAAACATACGATCAGCGAATTGCTGGACATTTTGCTCACTTTTATTGATAGCCTCTAATAATTCAATAGATTCATTAGTATGGAAAGATGCCATTAATTCATCTGATTTTTTTTTGAATTCTTCCCTTGATTCATTGTTGCTTTGAAGATTTTGTTTATCTCCAAGTAATAAATACCCTCTTAGGCTTACAATTTCTTGCTTCGCAATCGCTCGAAGCTCCTGAATACTTATAGATCTAGTAGTTTGTTCTTCAAGTAACACACGATATGTTTGATTAACGGAATTAAGCTGTTTAATGTTTAACCCGATTGTGCCAATTAAAACTAAAATAACAATAAAAAAACCGAGTATCAATTTCTTGTAGATAGTAAATCGCATAGTTGAAGTTTCCTTTCTCAGTAATTTAGTATAAATGTTACAAAAAAATGAAATATGTATATATACCATTTATATCAGATTATATGAATTTTACAAAGTATTAAGAGTATTTTCATGTTAATTAATAAAACTAATATGGAAGTAAGTTGTAGAGAAAATAATAAAAAACATAGAAATAATAGGTAATTAACTTGTAACGAAAGCGGATAGTTAATGATAGAACATAAACAAATATGTCAATCCTCATAAATTTGAAACTTAATGAGCTGTAGTAACGTAGAATCAATAAAGAACTGACTAGGGATGTGAGAAGGTGTATAGACCAATTTTGAAATTGCCAAAAACAAAAGTTGAAAAACTATGGGACTATATTGGCTGTGGATTATTTGTGCTGTCCATCCTTTACATTTTTTTTATGTGGGGCGAAATGCCTGAAGAGATTCCAGGGCATTTTAACGGTGTAGGAGAAGTGGATCGTTGGGGCTCAAAAATAGAACTGTTCATTCTTCCATTTATCGGAACGTTTCTCTGGATATTATTGAGCCTACTGGAAAAGGCACCGCATATGCACAATTACCCAGCACGTTTAAATGAAAACAATGTTGAGGCATTTTATTTAAATAGCCGTAAGACTTTAAATGAAATTAAAAATCTTTGTTTAATTATCTTTGCTGCTATATCATTTCAGATGGTTCAAATTGCTATAGGGGAGATAGAAACTCTTGGCTGGTGGTTCCTTCCGATTGTGTTAATGGGAACAGCCATACCGATTATTAAGGGCATAGTAGCAACTTTTAAAATAAAATAGTATTTATGTACTCAAACGCTTGTGGAATTATCCGAGCGTTTTTTTGTACGCAAATTTTATAAAATCATTTATACTATCAAAATCGATAAAAATTGTAAGTGATAAAAACGAGTTGACAAGTACTGTATAAATTCTTTATATCATGAGATAGGCTGTAATTTTATAGATGCACCATATAATTGTACTATTTCTTTTGTTATTTCTAGTAATAAAATGGTATCGTATTTACAAAATATATTTACTTATTTTTAAATGATCTAAAATGGGTAATAAAGAAGTGTGATTCGAAATGATGTCTTTTATGGGATTTCTCAAATTTGCATCGATTGAACGGGACGGTTGTGTACAAAATAATTATAGGAAAGGAGGCTGAGAATGACGCACACATATATCGAGCAAGTCGATGAAAAATGGCGTGAAAGCTTTGCTAGGCTGGTAGATGTGGTGGAAACAAATTTACCTGAAGGCTTTGAACGCACATTGAATTATGACATGATTAGCTATGTTGTCCCATTATCAACGTATCCTAAGGGTTATCATGTTACACCAAATACACCACTTCCTTTCATTAGCCTTGCTGCACAAAAACGACATTTAGCTGTCTATCATATGGGTCTTTATACAGATAGGGAGTTATTGTCTTGGTTTCAGGAGGAGTATGCAAGGCGTGTACCCACAAAGCTCAATATGGGAAAGAGCTGTATTCGTTTTACAAATTCAAAAAATATTCCGTACGATTTAATTGGTGAACTTGTTGCGAAAATGACACCGATGCAATGGGTTACAAAATATGAAGGAGAGTTGACGAAATGAAAAGTGCCACTACATTTTTAATGTTTCAGGGACAGGCAAATGAGGCTATTCATCAATATCAACAATGGTTTTCGGATTTAGAAATCAAGAGCTTAACATATATGGAAAACTCACAGCAGATAGCAATGGCTATACTCGATTTAAAAAGTCTGAAAATTATGGTCAATGATAGTGTTATACAGCATAATTTTACTTTTACACCATCCATCTCAATCTTTCTGGAATGTGAGTCTGTGGAAGAAATCAACCATCTCTCGGCTCAAATGCTAGAGGGCGGAAAGGCATTAATGCCTCTTGATAATTATGGTTTTTCTAAGCAATTTACATGGATTGAGGATCGTTTCGGAGTATCTTGGCAGCTTACGTATAATTGATTTTAAAGGGGAGTATATATGAACAAGTGGATGCAACGAGCTATAGAACTTGCTTTAGAGAACATAGAGCAAGGTGGACAACCATTTGGAGCTGTATTAATAAAGGATGAAGAAATTATCGGGGAAGGTGTCAATGAGTTACATCTTCGCCCAGATAGTACTGGCCACGCGGAGCTTTTAGCTGTTCGACGTGCGCAGGAAAAGCTACAGTCAATAGACTTAACAGGGGCCGTTATGTATGCTAGTGGGGCACCCTGTCCTATGTGTTTTGGTGCGATGGCAATGGCGGGAGTAGATAAGGCATATTTTGCTAATTCTTTAGAGGATGCTATTTCGGTTGGTTTAAGTCGATCTAGTGAGGTATATGCAGATTTATTGAAATTAGAAAATGAACGTTCGTTTCAAATGATTCATATGCCAGTAATGGATGATGAAAAAAATCCGATGCATGTCTGGCATAAATGCAAAGTTGAATGAACAAAAGGAGAAAGAGAATGGCAGTAACTTTAGTGAGACATGATATTAAATATGCTGAAGCAATGCATGCATTGTCTTCCATGCCACAGGTGCGAGATGCACTAGGGTTACCTGCTGGTAAAGTAGAAGACACAATAAATTTTATTAAACGAGAATGTGTGGATGAAGAGGATGGAAAGACTGTTCCTCGGGTTGTCCTAAACGAAGAAGGACAGTTCATTGGTGTGACTGCATTAATGTTTATCGATCACACGAAAAAAAGCTGTCACATTGGTTCTTGGCTTGGCTATGAGTTTTGGGGAAAAGGCTATAATATAGAAGCGAAAATAGCGATTTTAGATATTGCATTTTTTGAATTAGGACTTGAACGGGTTTTCGCAGGTGCGAGACAGGTCAATATTCGTTCTCAAAAGGCACAGGAGAAATTCCCATTTATTCGATTAGGAGTAGAAAAGGATTTTCCGGAGGAGCACGCATGGTTAGAGGTAAAGGAAAAGCAGCCATGTGTTTTAAATGTTTTTGAACGTACAGATTTTGTCCGTTATCGTACAGCTTTAGTAAAAGTGGAAGGCCCACGAGAGAGCTATTTATCGCAATTATTAATAGCAGATGAAAGTGAAGAAGCTGTAAGGAAATATTTAAATGACGGCGACTTGTATGAAATTAAATGTGGTGAACAATTAGCAGGCGTAGCACTACTTCTTGCACAATCTAATAAGGCAGTGGAGTTGAAAAATATTGCGATCGTACCAAATTATCAGGGGAAGGGACTTGGCAAGGAAGCATTGCGACAAATAACAAGCATTTGTCACTCTCAAGGATATCAAACAATTTTAGTGGGTACTGCCAATTCGAGTATTGATAATATTGCTTTCTATCAGAAGGCAGGCTTTCGTATGGAATCAATTGAAAAGGACTTTTTTAGTTCTTATCCAGAGCCTATCTATGAAAATGGCATACGTGCATTAGATATGATTTTCTTTTCAAGAAAATTATAGATTATAAAGAAATACCCGTCCAACTTATGTTGAGCGGGTATTTTATTTGCCAAGCAACAGTGCCATCAACTTTTCTTTCGAATGTAAAAAATCATCAAGAGTATAGCGATCTAAAACGGCTAAATAGGCTTGTAATGCTTCATTTAGGACACCCTTTAGCTGACATTCTGGTGCAATTTTACATAGATTATTTTCCTTATCAAAGCATTCCACTAGATGAAAATCCTCTTCTGTTTGACGCACTATTGCACCAATTGTGATAGTTTTAGGATCAATTGCAAGACGTATACCCCCGCCTCGTCCGCGAATGGTTTCAATGTAGCCAAGTAATCCGAGCTGATGGGTAACTTTCATTAAATGGTTTTTTGATATATTATAAGCATCCGAAATTTCTTGAATGGTTGATAATTCACCGTCTTCCTTCGCACCTAGGTAAATAAGTGTTCGAAGAGAGTAATCTGTGTATAAAGTTAAACGCATAAGAACACCCTACTTTCTGTAGTTCACAATAATTATAGCATTTTTACTTTGAAGTATAATAAATTCAATACTTTTTTTAAGATGTATTTAAAATACATTAATTATGTCCATTTTGTTAAAGATGTATTTTAGATATTGCTTTTAGAGAATGGAAGCGTTATATTGTAATCACGAAAGGATGGTATGCGATATGTTAAAACAAGAAACAGTACAAATTATTAAAGCAACGGTTCCTGTATTAGAAGTTCATGGTGTTGAAATTACAAAAACGTTTTACAAAAATATGTTTCAAGCTCATCCGGAATTATTAAATATTTTTAATCACACAAACCAAGAAAAAGGTCGCCAACAAACAGCGTTAGCAAACACAGTTTATGCTGCTGCTGTTCATATTGAGAATTTAGGGGCAATTTTGCCAGCAGTGATGTTAATTGCACATAAGCATCGTAGTTTAGGTATTTTACCTGAGCATTATCCAATTGTTGGAGAAAATTTATTAAAAGCCATTAAAGAAGTGCTTGGTGATGCAGCAACAGATGATATTATTAATGCATGGGCTGAGGCTTATGGTGTAATCGCAGATGTTTTCATTCAAGTAGAAGAAGAGTTATATCAAAAAGCTGAAGGTAACGGTGGATGGCGTTTATTTAAACCATTAAAAGTAGCGAAAAAAGTAGTAGAAAGTGATCTTGTTACTTCTATTTACTTTGAAAATGAAGATGGCTCACCTCTACCAGCTTATGAGCCAGGCCAATACATTAGCATTCGTGTGAAAGTACCAGGTGAAGAGTATTTAATGAATCGCCAATACACGCTTTCACAGGCGAGCGCAGAAGATGGCTATCGCATTTCGGTGAAACGTGAAAGTGACCAAACGCCAAATGGTAAAGTTTCAAACTTTATTCACGATAACTTACAAGTTGGGGATTTAGTAGATGTAAGTGCTCCAGCTGGGTTATTTGTTTTAGAAGAAACTACGGCTCCAATTACATTTGTCAGCGGTGGTATCGGTGTAACTCCATTAAACAGTATGCTGCAATCACTGAAAAATGATGCTACAAATGAAGTGAACTTTATCCAATGTGCACGTAATGAAAAAGTTGTAGCATTTAGTGATGACATTCAAGGGAAAGTGGCTGCACTTTCTAATGCGTCTTATACAGCGTTATACTCTGACGAGGATAAGCAAATTACAAAAGAAATATTAGCGGAAAAAGTGGCAGATAACACAGATGTTTATGTATGTGGACCTGTTGGCTTTATGGAAGCTGTTATTAAACATTTACAAGAAATTGGCGTGAAAGATGAAAAGATTCACTATGAATTCTTTGGTCCAGCCATGCAATTAGCAAAATAAAAAGACTGGAAATCCCTGTTATGAGTAACGGCTCATAGCAGGGGTTTTTTTATGGGGAATTGAGATAGATGGATAGAAAGGCTGAAGTGACGGATAGAACCTTGAGGAAGTACCGGAAAACTTTTATGTTGACAATATACCTCGCGGGGTATATTATGAATTTCGTAAGCAGGTTTCATCAATCAAATAAAAGGGGGCATGAACGGAATGGCTTATGGTCCAAAAACAGCAAATCGTGTAAAACGAATAGAAGGTCAATTACGCGGTATATTACGCATGATGGAGGAAGAACAGCACTGTAAGGATGTGATTACACAGCTATCTGCCGTGCGTTCTGCGGTTGATCGAACAATTGGTGTTATCGTAAGTGAAAATTTATTAGACTGTGTAACGACTGCTGAAGGAGATGCTGGAAAGATGAATATGGCGATCCAAGAGGCAATGGATTTAGTTGTCAAAAGTAGGTAAAATTTATCTATATTCAGCAGAGTACTACCATCTCTACAGGTGGCAGAATGAATGCGGTTTTTTCCTATTCAGTGTGTGTACAAACGCCCGCTGAAATAGAGGAACTTAGGCTAAAATCTTCACATCCTGTGAAAATGCTTGAGTGACCAACATCATGTTGCTGTCGCTGCGTTAGCACTACGCTTTCGCACAAAAAACATCATGTTGCTGTCGCTGCGTTAGCACTACGCTTTCGCACAAAAAAACATCATCTGTTGCCCAAAGCCCCTGGTGGATGTCACGGATTTTAAAGAGGAGCTTTTCGAGGGAGCTCGAAAAAAACCAGATGCAATTATGCTGGAGCTTAATTGATATACCCTTTATAGTATAAAAGGAGGTAGTTAGATTTGGAAGCTTGGCTTATCGTTGCGATTATTATTGCAATTTTAGTATGGAGAATGATGCCTGCAAAAGGAGTACAATCAATCTCAGCAGCACAACTAAAAAATATTCTACATGATCAAGATAAAGTTTTTATTGATGTACGAACACCGGCTGAATATAAGGGACGTAATATCCCCCAGTTTAAAAATATTCCGCTAGGTTCTAGTTTTAATAAATTGCCAAGGGATAAAGAAATAGTTGTCATTTGTCAGAGTGGCATGCGCAGTAGTCAAGCATGTAAGCAACTAAAAAAACAAGGGTTTGAACGTGTTACAAATGTCCGTGGTGGCATGAGTGCCTATTAGGAGGAGACAAAGCATGAAAGAGATTTTAGCCAAAGAAGTACAACAGGCATTAGAGCAAGGTCAGCCAATCCATTTAATTGATGTGCGTGAAGTAGATGAGGTGGAGGCTGGACATATTCCAGGTATTATTCATATCCCACTTGGTTTACTTGAATTTCGAATGCATGAGCTAAATAAAAATGAATCGTATGTTATTATTTGCCGTTCAGGTGGTCGCAGTGGGCAAGCTGCTCTATTTTTAGAAAGTCATGGCTTTGATGTTACAAATATGGTTGGTGGTATGCTTGCTTGGAATGGTGAAGTGGAGTAATTAAAAGTATTATATTTTTTTGAATAAAATAATACCCTTGTAGGTATAAGGAGGAGAATTATGAGTATTAAGGTGGATTTTCAGCTAGATGCCAAAGGGCTTTCTTGTCCAATGCCAATTGTAAGGACCAAAAAGGCAATGGTTGATTTAGTAGAAGGACAAATTCTAGAAATATCAGCAACAGATAAGGGGTCAAAGGCGGATATCGCGGCTTGGGCTGAAGCTGTCGGGCACCAATATATTGGGACTTTGGAAGAAGATGATGTGCTTAAGCATTATATTCGGAAATGCTCAAATGAAATTATGGAGGAAAAAACGTTTCCGCAGACAATTGATTTAGAACAGATTACAGGTAGAGAGGGTTTAATTCTTGATGTACGTGAAGAAGCAGAATTTGCTTTTGGACATATTGAAGGAGCTAAATCTATACCAATGGGTGAGCTAGAGTCACGTCTTTCAGAGCTTAATCAAGAACAGGAGATTTATGTTATTTGCCGCACTGGGAAGCGCAGTGATTTTGCTGCACAAAAACTTGCAGCACATGGGTTTTCAAAGGTATTTAACGTCTTGCCGGGTATGACTTCTTGGAAAGGCGATCTAATAAAAACAATTTAGGAGGAATTTATGATGTCAAACAAAGTAGCAATTATTGCAAGTAATGGTGGGCTTTTCGATGCTTATAAGGTGTTTAATATCGCAACAGCAGCGGCAGCCTCAGAGAAAGAGGTAGCCATCTTCTTCACATTTGAAGGGTTGAATTTTATTCATAAGCAAGGTATGCAAGCATTACCGATGCCTGCTGGAGCGGAGCATTTTGCACAGGGCTTTGCAAATGCTAATGTACCAGCCATACCGCAATTAGTGGAAATGGCGCAGGAACTAGGTGTGAAATTTATCGCATGTCAAATGACAATGGATGTAATGGGGTTAACAACTGATGATTTTATTGATGGTATTGAGGTTGGAGGAGCTGTTACATTCTTAGAGTTTGCAAAGGACGCAGCACCATCATTGTCATTCTAATTGTCTGACAAAAACAAAGAAAAAGCGGGGAGGGATATCCTTTCCGCTAAAAAATTCAATAAAATAATACCTTAGGGGGTAAAAGAAATGTCGGTTTTAAAATGGAACGCAGCACAAGTGGCTAAAAAAGTAATTAATAATGAAGAGTTATTTATTTTAGATGTTCGTAATGTAGATGCATTTGAAGACTGGAAAATTGAAGGTCATAGATTTGAGTATCTGAATATCCCTTATTTTGAGCTGTTAGATGGTGTGGAGGATATTTTGCCAAAAATCCCTACTGACAAGGATATTTTAGTTGTTTGTGCCAAAGAGGGGTCGTCGGTGATGGTTGCAGAAATGCTATCAGAAGCAGGACGCGATGTTGCTTATTTAGATGGGGGCATGAAAACGTGGAGCGAATATTTGGAGCCCATTAAAGTAGGAGATTTAACAGGTGGAGGAGAGCTTTATCAATTTGTGCGTTTAGGGAAGGGCTGTCTTTCTTATATGGTAATCTCTGAGGGAGAGGCTGCTATTATTGATGCTGTTCGCTTTACTGATGTATTTATAAACTTTGCGGAAGAGAATAACGTGAAAATCAAATATGTTTTGGATACACATTTACATGCTGACCATATTTCAGGTGGGCGACATATCGCGGCAGCTACAGGCGCTGTGTATTATTTACCACCAAAAGATGCAGAGGAGGTTGTCTTTGATTATACACCTTTAGTTGATGGCACGACTGTTCAAATTGGTGCATCTAAAATAGATGTAGGAGCCATTTATTCGCCAGGACATACAATTGGCTCAACATCATTTGTAGTGGATGGTAAGTATTTATTAACAGGTGATATTTTATTTATCGATTCAATTGGTCGTCCTGATTTAGCTGGGCTCGCTGCTGATTGGGTAGGAGATTTACGTGACACACTTTATAAGCGCTATCGTGAACTTTCTGATGATCTCGTAGTCTTGCCAGCACATTTTATGATTATTGATGAGTTAAATGAAGATGGGACAGTTGCTAAGCGTCTAGGGCAGTTATTTGCAGAAAATCATGGATTAAATATTGAGGATGAAACAGAGTTCAGAAATATTGTCACAGAGCAATTGCCGCCGCAGCCTAATGCCTACCAAGAAATCCGTCAGGTAAACATGGGGAAAATCACGCCGGAGCTAGACGAACAAACTGAGATGGAGATAGGACCTAATCGCTGCGCGGTTCGATAAGGCCATCAATCAACCATGGTGAAATGCAATGAGTATGCATGTATGTTTGTAGCATGTAAATATCGTGAAGCGAAGGCGCTCATCCTTCGTACAGTCATGAAAAAACAAGGACAATCGGTAAAATCGCTTACAACCTTTGCCGATATGAAGGAGAAAAATATGAAATCAAATTTACAACTAGATGCAAAGGGCTTATCCTGCCCTATGCCAATCGTGAAGACAAAAAAGGCTATGGATACTTTAGCTTCAGGTGAAATTTTAGAGGTTCAAGTAACAGATAAAGGGGCTCTCGCAGATATCCCTGCTTGGGCTAAAGCTGGTGGTCATACGATACTAGGTCAATCTGAAGAAGCTGGTATCATGACATTTTTAATTCAGAAAGTTTAAGGTTTGTGAGGGCTGTCTATCTAGAAGAATAGAGCAGCCCTTCTGTTATCAGGTGAAATATAGTTTGTTTCGCACAGCGAACATTCTGTGTGGAAGTGGAAAATTCAAAGTTGAAAGCTTGATTTTATCTTCAGTGGATTTGACAGAAAGAAGGAAACTAAATGGATATTACATGGATCATAACAATATTTTTGATTGGCTTTATCGGTTCATATATATCAGGGATGCTAGGTATTGGCGGTTCAATTATTAAATATCCCATGCTACTTTATATTCCGCCTTTACTTGGATTCGCGGCTTTTTCAGCACATGAGGTATCAGGAATAAGCGCAGTGCAAGTGTTTTTTGCCTCTATAGCTGGGGTATGGGCTTATCGTAAAGGTGGTTTTTTAAATAAATCACTTATTATTTATATGGGTGGCGCTATATTAGTTGGTAGTTTCGTCGGTAGCTTTGGCTCTAAATTTTTATCAGAGGCAGGCGTTAACATTGTTTATGGCATTTTGGCATTGATTGCCGCAGTGATGATGTTTATTCCGAAGAAGCAGATTGACGACAAGACAATGCAAGAGGTGACATTTAATAAACCAGTAGCTGCTATATTAGCATTTATTGTTGGTATTGGCTCTGGGATTGTTGGAGCAGCTGGTGGCTTTTTATTAGTCCCTATTATGTTGGTGATCCTAGGTATACCAACCCGTATGACGATTGCCTCTAGCCTTGCCATTACCTTTATATCCTCAATCGGTGGAACAATTGGAAAGTTGATGACAGGGCAGGTTGATTATTATCCTGCAATCATTATGATTGTGGCAAGTCTTATAGCAGCTCCTCTTGGTGCACGAGCAGGAAAAAAATTAAATACGAAAGTTTTACAAGCTATTTTAGCAGTGCTGATTTTAGCAACTGCTATTAAAATTTGGATAGATATTTTATCTTGATTCAGCAAATGTTTTTTTGTATCTAAAGCATATCGGCAGATACAGAAGACTCCCACCTCTATAGGAATGCAATTTTCTTCCTATTCAGTGGGTGTACAAACGCCCGCTGAATCAAGATAAAGCCCCTGGCGGATGTCACGGATTTTAAAGAGGAGCTTTTCGAGCGAGCTCGAAAAAAATCCGGACGCAATTACGCTAGGGCGTAATTGATAGGGAGGGCTGTAGAAAATGAAAATTGAAATTTTCTCAGATTTTACTTGTCCGTTCTGTTATATCGGTAAACGTGAATTGGAACGTGCCATCGATTTGGCTGGATATACTGGGCAAGTAGAGATTGAGTATAAAGCATTTCAAATAGCGCCAGATACACCTCGGAAGAATGCACCTATGTTATATGAGGGAATGGCGGAAAAATTTGACTCAACGCTAGAAGAAGTAAAGGGAATGACAAAGAACATAGCCGTGCGAGCGGCAGAGGTGGGGCTTCATTACAATTTTGAAGAAATGAAAACAGCTCATACTGAAAAAGCACATCGATTAGCAAAGTGGGTAAGGCAGTTCAGTAAAGAGTCAGCCTATACGGAAGCGCTGATGAGAGGATACTTTTTAGAGGGTAAAGATGTAAACGATTCTAAATTTTTATTAACAGTCATTGAAGCCCTTGACTTAGATGTCAATCTTGCAAAGGAAGTTATCAAATCAAATGATTTTAGTGAAGCTTTAGATAAAGACCGCTACGATGCAAAACAACTTGGCGTACAAAGTGTGCCGTTCTTTGTTTTTGAAAATCGCTATGGTATTAAAGGGGCAGAACCAACTGAGGTTTTCGTCCGAACGTTGCATCAAGCAGCCGAGATAGCTGGAATTCAACCTGTATTAAAGATGACAGGGGATGGAGAATCTTCCTGTGCTGCTGGTGAGTGTAAAATATAAAAAATGGATAAGGTGCCGAGTACTATTTGTACTTGGCATTTTTATTTCAGAAAAATCTATATACTAAAAGAGGTATTAAGTCGTGTTTATTGTGTTGTAGAACAATATTAATTTCATAATTTATCCATTTTTATCATCATAATGGTTCTATTTTAGCTAGGTGTGAGAAAAATCACATCTATAAATACATTATTTTGCTAAAATATAGGTGATTATACAAAGGGGGGTATTATAGATGAAACCTATCGTAGCAGGAGTAGCAGGAACATTGCTGTTAGCAGGCACGCTCTTTATCGGAGCAGTCATTAGTGACAAAATTTTAGGTGATGCTAATGGAGAAACTGAAGAAGCAGCAACACAATCAAAAATACCAACATCAGCAGCTGCGCAGTCAGTTGTCTATGCACCGCCAAGTATTGAGGAAGTACCGGAGGGACCTATGAAGGAAACCATCTTGTACGGCTATGAGCTAGTTAATAATACACATGTTGCTGCGGAAGAATATGTTGGAAATCAATTGTCCTGTACAAGCTGTCATGCAGGAGCGGGGTATGATGAGCAAGCATCGTCATTGGTTGGCGTTATGGCAAATTACCCGCAATATATTGCCCGTTCTGGTGATGTTGTGACAATAGAAGAGCGTATTAATGGTTGTATGGTTCGTAGTATGAATGGTAAAAAATTTGACATGAATAGCAAGGAATTAGAGGCAATGGTATCTTATTTTGCCTATATCTCAGAAGGGGTTCCGATTGGAGCTGAACGTGAGTGGGCAGGCACGAGTAATATGAAAAATGTTCCAATACCAGATGTCACAAATGGTGAAACATTATATGGACAATCTTGTATAGCCTGTCATGCAGCAGATGGTGCTGGTACTGGTGCTAATACAGGACCTGCATTATGGGGTGAAAATTCATTTAATGATGGGGCAGGTATTGCACGTATGTCAAAAATGGCTGGTTACATAAAAAATAATATGCCAGTTGGAGCAATTGGAACATTAACTGATCAAGACGCTGCTGATTTAGCTGCCTTTATTTTATCACAGGATCGACCTGAATGGGCAAATCATGATAAAGACTGGCCGAAAGGTGGACGTCCAAATGATATTATGGATAAAGAAAAACGTGACCAAGTAAAAAACGGCACAATAAATTGGGAGCAAGTGCTATCCACTAATTAAAAAATAGGGATGCTGCAATTTGGCGGCATCCCTTTTAGCTTAATTAAAGTTATAGGCTGTCACAATTTTTTCTCTGTTTGTTGAGACATCTGTAAAGTATTCATATAGGCAAATACCTAGGAAGGAGCCTGCTACATTAAATACATTCGTGAATCCGTTATTCTGTAGGGCCATTACTGCATTGTAGCTTCGTTGTCCAGAACGACAATGAACGTAAACGGGAATATCTTGTGGAATCTCATTCAACCGGTTGCGTAACTCGCTTAATGGAATATTATGTGCATGGATGAGATGGCCAGCATCATATTCATTTTTTTCTCGCACATCTAAAAAATAGGCATTATTTTCGACAAGATCTCTAACCTCATTAACTTTTATCTGCTTGTAGGTACCGTATATCTGATTTTGAGCAACTAGTGCAGCTAAATTGACAATATCCCGGGCAGTGCTAAACATTGGGGAATAAGTAAGTTCTAATTCCTTTAAGTCCTCTATTGTTCCACCCATTGTAATCATAGTTGCTATAACATCAATACGTTTCTCCGCACTACCTTTTCCAATCGCTTGTGCCCCAAGAATTCTTCCAGTATGTTCTTCAAAAACAAGCTTGAAATGGAGTGGATGACTATTTGGCATTAAACCGACTTTGTCTGGTGCAATCAGATACACACCCTTAGCTTGAAAGCCTTGTGCTAGTGCAGTTTTTTCATTTAAGCCAGTAGAAGCACATGCAAGATCAAAAATTTGCACACTTGAGGAACCGATAACACCTTTATTTTGCTGAGACATATTGAACATATGGTTTGCTGCTGCCCGTGCCTGTCGTAGTGCAGGACCAGCTAGTGCCAGACGTGTTTGTTTATGAGTTAATTGATGAAATACTTCTATGGCATCACCAACAGCATAAATAAAAGGGTCAGATGTGACATAATTAGCATCTACCTTAATACCGCCAAGTTCACCTATTGCCAGCCCAGCCTCTTGCGCTAAAGATGTTTCAGGTCGGACACCAATTGCTAAAACGACAGCCTGTGCCTTTACTTGTTTGCCAGAATTTAGTTCTACATAATCAGCGGCAACCTTGGCTAGACCATCATTGACAATGACATTAACTCCTCGATCCATCATCTCTTTTTGTAAAATTTGAGCCATATCATAATCAAAGGGCATCATAATTTGCTGACTAAATTCAACGAGCGAGACATTAAAGCCAGCCAGTTGCAAATTTTCTGCTACCTCTACGCCGATAAATCCTCCACCAATCACAGCAATATCTTGTATATCATCGCTCTGTATATAGCGATTTAAACGGTCTATATCTGAGACATTGCGAACAGTAAAAACATGAGAAGAATGAATGCCATCCAAGTTAGGGACGATTGGACTTGCTCCAGGGGATAACACTAACGTATCGTAGCTTTCCTCATATTCATTACCTGTGTGTAAATCCTTTACCGTAATTGTTTTTTCTTGTCGATGAATACGTATCACTTCATGAAGAACACGTGCTTCAATATTGTATTTTGTTTGAAAGGCCTGCGGTGACATTAAAATCAATTTGTCACTTTTTTCAACAATACCACTTAAGTGAAAGGGTAAAGAACAGTTGGAAAATGAAACATTTGGTCCTTTTTCGAATATAATAATTTCAGCCTGCTCATCAAGACGGCGAATTCGTGCTGCAGCAGAGGCTCCACCTGCTACACCACCGACTACTAAAAATTTTTTACGCATTTACAGACACATCCTTTTCTTTTTATACATATATGGGTATGTAGGTCTCCGAAATAAAGATTTATAATAATAAATTAGCGTTAAATATTTAAGAAACGTTGCTATAAATGCATTATATACCCCAAGAGGTATTTCATCAATAGAAATATAAAATTCTTTAAATCGGGGGGTGAAGGGGAAAGGGAAACCTAGTAAAAGAAAATAAGTGGCTAAATTTGTTATACTAGCAGTATTAGGTAGTTGCATCGGGGGTGACATTGTTGATTTTTTTAAAGTTTTTAATCCAAATTATTGTTGTATCAGGGCTTATTTATTTTGTCAGCGGGCGCTTAATTGGTTCAAATATTAACTTTGTTCGTCGGTTTCTTTCAGTACTTATTAGTGTAACGCTAACTTCCTTTGTTTACTGGTACTCCTATTTGCGCCATACGGATTTTTTATCCGAAACGATGATGCAAACAGTAACGGAGGTTAGTACACTTATTTGGATTGGAAGCATGTTGCTAATTTCTATGTTGCTTTATCTTGTCTTTGAGCTTTTTGATTCAAGTGGTATTACAGCTGGAGATCGGCGCAATGGTCAAAAAACCTTAGTGTTACGTCTTCGCAGCTATTGGCGGCAGCAAAAGCGCTTACGACAGGTGTTAAAAATCGCTGTAACGAATGGTGTTGTCCAAACAATCAAATATGCAAGACAACGAGAAAATGAAAAGGAGCTTGCTATAGCTTTAAGAGCTACATTGGAGCAATGCGGCGGGATATTCATTAAATTTGGTCAGGTCCTTTCCACGCGTAAGGAACTATTCTCTCCAATTTTTATTGATGAGCTGGAAAGACTGCAGCATAATGTAAAGCCACTACGACCAGAGCAGGTGACTCAAATTTTAGAGAATTCACTTCCAAAGCCCATGAATGAGGTATTTACAAGTTTTCAGATGGAACCAATCGCAGCAGCATCTATTGGACAGGTACATAAAGCACGATTGAAGAATTATGATGAAGTCGTGGTAAAGCTACTGCGTCCAGAGGTGAAGGGGATTATGCGAGATGATCTTGATATTTTAGAGGAATTTGCCAATTGGCTAACAAATAAATCTACATGGGCTGAATCACTAGGATTTCGGGAATTAGCTGGCGGTTTTGCGGATGGATTACGTGAGGAAATTCATTTAGATATTGAGGTCCGAAATACATTACAGGTGACAAATGCTCTTTCTAAAAGTGATTACAAGGTACGGATTCCTAAAATACACATGGATTACTGTACTGAAAATATAATTGTTATGGAGTATGTGCGAGGAAAAAGTGTTGCTAGTGGAGCAACTGAATTTAAACGTTTAAAAATTGATCGTAGGCAGTTTGCGCGTACGGTTTTATATTCCTTCTTTGAGCAGATGCTTTTTTCAGGTATCTTTCATGCAGATCCACATCCAGGAAATATTCATATCGATGAGACAGATGGTATTCCAATCCTACTTGATTTTGGAGCAGTTGGTCGCCTTGGGGCAACTCAGCAAGAGGGCTTGAAGCTATTTTTAATGGGCATACAGTTAAATGATTCAAGCATTTTATATGACGGCTTAACATTGTTGGTTGAACATGCAGATCATGCTGAGCGTGCGAGAATGGAACAGGCAATTGACCAAATTTTGTTAAAAATTTCTTATGTAGATCGAATTCCAACTGAAGAATTAATACATGCATTGTTTACGGTTGTACGTGATTTTGGACTAGCCTTCTATCCTGCAGTTGGTTTAGCGCTCCGTTCACTAGTAACATTAGATGGAACATTAAGAGTAATCGATCCCAGTTTTGATATTTTCACTGAATCCAAAGATTTTTCCTCTTCCTATATGCGGGCATCGTTCCTCAAGCCATTTAAAGAACCAATGGCCACAAAGGAACGTTTACAAGAAGAGTTATCAATGCTTATTCCGACATTACGCAAAATGCCAAGACGGGTTGATCAGCTTATACAGCGAGTAGAGAGCGGAAAAATTATTTTACACCATGATATTTTTTCAGATGAACATAATGCTCGCTTTATAACCAATTTGTTTTCACGTTTTGTCTTGCTTCTCGTTGGTATCACCTTTGGAATCATTTCAGTAGCACTGTTAGCCATCTCACAGTTTATTCATGATTCTTATGCTGTATATCTGAATACAGCAGCATACTTAGGTTTATTTTTATGTGCAATTTTATTAGTACGACTTTCCATACAAGCATTACGGTCTATGAAGCAATAGGTAAGGGAAAAACCCCTTACCCTTTTTTGTGTAAGTAATATTACAGAAACATTACAAATTTCAAAATAGGTCAAATATATCTAAAAGAAAAAAACGCGTAATTTGAAGAAAAATGTATCTTAAAGTAGAATTTTTTGTTATTTTATCTAATGTTACAGAATTATTTCGAGTTTTACTAAAGTATTAAAAAGACGCGAAATAGTATAAAAGTTATGCTATTAATGCTAAACTTTTAAAAGGCTAATGAAAATATAAGAACAAATTTACAAATATACATCGTTCAAGTGATTACATAGAACACGAGAAACGAAATTGATGAGATGAAGGGAAAGAAGTTAACGTGGGTAAGCGCAATAAATGGCGTAAGTCGATGGTACTAGCACTGGCACTAGCTGGCGGCTTATTATTTAAT
>NZ_JBXAPF010000042.1:0-45331 GCF_058803665.1 Lysinibacillus sp. GW821-FHT14F06 | reverse complement strand
AATTGAACCGCCGTATACGGAACCGTACGTACGGTGGTGTGAGAGGTCGGGAGTTAATCACTCCCTCCTACTCGATTTTGTGTAGAGTACAAAAAAGGAATGAAGCAGCGAAAAAATCATAGAAAGCTGATCGAAAGTGAAAGTAAGCTGAGCAAAAAAGAAATGAAAGCGAGCGAAAGTGAAAGTAAGCTGATCAAAAAAGAATGAAGCGGAGCGAAAGTAGGAGTAAGCTGAGCAAAAAGAAATGAAGCAGAGCGAAAGTGAGAGTAAGCTGAGTAAAAAAGGAACAATGCAGAGCGAAAGTAGAAACAAGCTAATCAAAAAATCATTTCTGATAGAGTTAAAGGTAAGAATCTCGATGTAGAATGAATGTAAGCAGGTATAACCCTCTATTGAATAAAAGAAATTAGACGATAACGTTAAAAAGTGATATGATTCCAAGAGGTACGTACATCTTGGAATGCGAAGGAGAGTTTTAAAATGGGACAAAATTTTGCACGTATGATTGATCATACTTTATTAAAGGCTGAGGCTACGCAAGAACAAATTGAAAAACTTTGTGCAGAGGCAAAACAATTTAGCTTTGCTTCAGTATGTGTAAATCCGACATGGGTTAAGTACAGTAGTGAGTTATTACAAGGATCAGACGTTTTAGTGTGTACAGTTATTGGTTTCCCGCTTGGTGCTAGTACATCTGCGGTCAAAGCATTTGAGGTAAAAGATGCAATTGCGAACGGTGCAAAAGAAGTGGATATGGTCATTAATATTGGTGCATTAAAGGATAAAAGATATGATGCTGTACAAGCTGATATTGCGGCAGTGGTTGAAGCGGCAAAAGGTAGTGCACTTGTGAAGGTTATTATTGAAGCATGCTTACTAACAGAAGAAGAGAAAGTGAAAGCATGTGAATTATCAGTGGCAGCAGGTGCAGATTATGTGAAAACTTCAACAGGTTTTTCTACTGGTGGCGCAACAGCAGAGGATATTGCTTTAATGCGTAAAACAGTAGGCCCAGAGCTTGGAGTAAAAGCTTCTGGTGGTGTACGAAGCTTAGAGGATATGAAAAAGATGATTGAGGCAGGGGCTACTCGTATTGGAGCAAGCTCAGGCGTAGCAATTATGAATGGCTTAATTTCAGACTCTAATTATTAATAATAATGAAAATCCTTAAATAGTAAGGGCTACGGGGCTGTTCTTTATGAACTAGCCCTTTTCTTTTATAAAATAATCATACAATTTGGCGTGCCTAATTTAGAATTATCTAGAAAACTGCTTGCATTAATCTTTGTTTATAGTTAGAATGTTAAATAGTTAGATAATCTAATTAAAAGGTGATGACATGACAAAATTAAAAAAAATGTTTACGCATGAAGATGATTTGCCAGTATTAGGTTTAGATCCATATATTGAGCTGATTCAAGCATCTTCTTCAAGTAATACAAATCAAGAAGAAGCAAAATTGGGATTAATGCTGTTGTGGTTAAGTGACTACGTTTTAGATGCAATGGATATTGAGCTGGCTCCTTTCGGAATTACGGAAAGTAAATTAGATCTACTATTATTGTTGACACTGCATGATGTTAGAAGAGCTACTCCATCTGCAATAGCTGAACGTTTAGGAATTACGAGGGCATCAGCAACTTCAATGATTGATTGGTTAGAAAAGAGAAATCTTGTTGTACGGAATCATAGCATAGAAGATCGGAGGAAAATTTATGTGAGCTTAACAGATGAAGGGCGTGCTTTTGTGGCTGACATTTTGCCAACTTTTTGGGCTGCTTGCGCTTCTAGCATGGTCGATTTGGAGCCTGAAGAACGGAAGGTATTTGAAAAGTTGGTGAAAAAACTATTAAAATCTATGCAGAGAAAACTAAAGGTGGAACGTTAAACTGTAGCGAGGTTGGTGCAGTTTAATTTTTAATCATTTAATTAGATTATCTAACTATAAGTTAATCGAATAAAAAGGGGATTTTTTTTATGAATAAAGCAATTATAGAAAACCAAGTAAATTATTCTCTAATGACCATTATTTTATCTTGGACAGGGATGGTAGTAATGTCCAGTTTGTATTTGACAATACCTCTTCTGAGTCTATTCAGTGAATATTTTCATATTTCTTTGTCTAAGGCAGGCCTCAGTTCAAGTATTTTTTCACTTGGATTTGCTACAGGATGCTTTTTCTATGGAGCAATATCAGAAAAATATGGACGAAAAAATGTAATTGTTATGGGGCTTTTTTCATTAAGTTGTATAACATTGCTATTAGGTATGACGAATGATTATTCTTTCATTATATTACTAAGAGGATTGCAGGGACTTGCAGCGGCTACATTTTCACCAGTGGCACTTGCTTATACGCTTGAAGTATTTCCAAATGATAAAAAAGTGGGAGCAGTTGGTTTTATAAGTACAGGTTTTCTCTTAGCTGGTATTGTAGGTCAGGTATTTAGTGGCTATGTAAGTGAACATACTTCTTGGCATGTCACTTTTTATGTTCTTTCACTAGTGTATCTTGCTACTGCCTTGCTAGTGTTTTGGTTATTACCAAAAGGTGGAACTGTTAATAAAGCAAAGAATATATGGGAACCAATGAAAAGGATAGGTATTATTTTTACCAATGGAAATTTGATATTTAGTTATATGATTGCTTTTGTTCTATTATTGTCCTTTGTGAGTATGTATATTATTTTGGGGGAGTACCTTACAAGTGATTCTTTTGGAATGAGTAGTCAAAAGTTGATTTATATTCGATCTATTGGTGTATTAGGAATGATCCTGTCACCTATTGCAGGGAAATTATCAAAGCGTTTGAATGTCCTGTCAGTACTAAAAGGAGCCTTGACTCTTTCTATTATCTCCTTATTAATGATGGGCTTTATGTCTAACATCGTTGGTTTATCCTTAATTAGTATTCTATTTGTTAGTGGTATTGCACTTGCGGTACCTTCATTAGTGTCACTTGTGGGTCAATTAGGTTGGAACATGGGAGGCATTGCAATATCTATGTATACAGTAATTTTATTTACTGGAACAAGTGTTGCGCCTATGATATCTGTTTATTTTATGAAAACTGGTAGCTTTACTTTTGCATTTATTCTCCTTGCTACAACACTTAGCATTGGATTAATTTCTGCTATGATGATTAGAATCAAAAGAAAATAATAAGTTTTTACTCCACTTTGGCTAGATGGATGATAACGTCCGTTTTTCCAATGAGGAGTTTTCTTGTCCATTTGCATTTGAACGAGCATTTAAATCTTACTTCTAATTTCACCACACTTATTTCCCCTTCGGCTTTTATTCAGAATAAAAAATTTTTCTACCTCATATACTCCACTGATGTAATTGAATACAGAAGGGAGGAAGCAATGTTTACGCAATATAAGTATTGGAAGCCTTATATTAGCCCATTTGATCCATGCCCGCCTATTAGAGTTAAAAGCTTTGCCACACCCCCACAATTGTATATGGGATTTCAACCACCTGGATTACCACAATTTCAAACGCCAAGAGAAGCTCTTATGGCTGGTACATTATGGCCGCAACTATTTAGTCCCTATCCAAATCCTGAAAAAGGAGGGATAAAAAATGAATAAAGAGATGCCGCCGGAATTTTATACATTACTCGAAGAAATTCAAGCTATTGATTTTGTCATTGTGGAGTTAAACCTTTATTTAGATACTCATCCTCATGATTATGATGCCATTCAGCAATTTAATGAAAAAACTGAAATAAGTATGAAACTAAAGAGAGATTTTGAAAAGAAATTCGGTCCTCTTATGAATTTCGGAAGAAGCTATTCTAATTATCCATTTAATTGGATTGATACACCGTGGCCGTGGCAAGTCTAACATGAGTTAGGAGGAATTTATTTTTGTGGTATTATGAAAAAAAACTCCAATATCCTGTCAGAGTGAGTACATGTAACCCAATGCTAGCAAAATTTTTAATTGAGCAGTATGGAGGGGCAGATGGGGAATTAGCAGCTGCACTTCGCTATATGAACCAGCGCTACACGATTCCAGATAAAGTGGTGGGACTATTAACAGATATTGCAACAGAGGAATTTTCGCACCTAGAAATGATTGCAACGATGATTTATAAGCTAACTAAAGATGCTACACCTGAGATGTTAAAGGAAGCTGGATTAGGGGATCATTATGTCAATCATGATAGAGCATTATTTTATCAAAATGCCTCTGGGGTACCGTTTACGGCAACCTATATTCAGGCGAAAGGTGACCCGATTGCTGATTTATATGAGGATATTGCGGCTGAAGAAAAGGCTCGTGCCACATACCAGTGGATTATTGACTTATCAGATGACACAGATTTGAATGATAGTCTGAAGTTTTTACGTGAACGGGAAATTGTTCATTCTCAACGCTTTAGAGAAGCTGTAGAGATATTAAAAGATGACAGAGATCAAAAGAAAATTTTCTAGGTGAAAAGTGGTGGTTGGCTGTATCAAGGAGAACTTGAGACAGCCTTTATGTTGTTATTGAATATTTGAAAATAAAGTAAGGTCTTTTCGATGACCAATCATCACTAATAAATCTTCCTTTTCTATATTCTGCTCAGGAGAAGGCGAAATAATTATTTCACCTTCACGAACAATGGCAATAACGCTGACGTTATATTTCGCACGCAAATCTAGATCTCGAAGATTTTGCCCAGCCATTTTGGAAGGAATCATAATTTCTTCTAAACTGTACTCCTTTGATAATTCAATATAATTTAGCATGTTTGGGGACAGTAACTGATTCGCTACACGCTCTCCCATATCTCGTTCAGGGTAGATAATCCAATCAGCACCTACTTTATCTAACACTTGCCCATGTCTTTTACCTAATGCCTTGGCAATAACTTTTTTTATTCCTAATTCTTTTAATAACGATACTGTTAAAATACTAGACTGCATATCGTTGCCAATTGCCACAATGACACAATCGAAATTACCTATTCCAATTGAGATTAAAGCTTTTTCTTCTGTTGTATCAGCTACAACGGCATGAGTAACATAGGGTTCTGCATCTTCCACTCTTTCCTCGTTAATGTCGATTCCCAATATTTCCTGTCCAGCTTCATGTAATCTACGGGCGACACTTGTTCCGAATCTTCCTAAACCTATTACGGCATATTGTTTAATAGCCATTAGATATAGCACGCTCCTCTAATTTGGGTTACCCAATCATTATATTTCCTTTTAGATGACGAAAAGCCTCTGATTTCCGTCTTTTTGTAATGGCAAATGCAATAGTTAGTGGACCAAGCCTGCCTGCGAACATTGTAAGAATAATAAGAAGACGACCAGCAGGAGATAGCTCTGGGGTCAGACCCATCGAAAGACCGACTGTACCAAATGCAGAGGTGGCCTCAAATAAATACATCATAAAGCTATGTTTTTGTTCTGTAATGCTAAGTATAATGGTGACAACAACGACAATCACCATCCCACACATTGTAACTGTCAATGCCTTTAAGATGGTTTCGTTGACAATTCTACGTTTAAATAGAACAACATCTTCTTTTCCTCTAATTTGTGACCACATTGTAGCTACTAAAACAGCGAAGGTTGTTATTTTAATTCCGCCAGCAGTGGATCCTGATCCAGCACCAATAAACATTAAGAGAATTATTAAGAATAATGTTGAATGTGTTAAGTCACCAATAGCAAGTGTATTAGAACCAGCCGTTCTAGGTGTAACAGCTTGATAAAGAGAACCTAATATTTTTCCCCCTTCTGATAATGGACCGATTGTTTTTTGGTTTCCATACTCGAACAAAAATATCAAAATCGTTGCACTAGCAGTTAAAAGTAGTGTAGTTGCTAAGACAATTTTGGTATGGACGGAAAGTCTTTTTGTCACCCGATATTCATACAATTCATTCATCACAATAAATCCTAAGCCCCCGATTGTAATGAGAGCACAAATTGTGAAAACAACAAAGGGGTCACCCACGTAGGTTGTCATTCCGTTAAAACCACCCATTAAATCAAAGCCTGCGTTGTTGAAATTGGAAATGGCATGAAAAAAACCAAAATAAAATGCTTTGCCTATCGACATGTCAAAAGAAAAACGAATCGATAAAATAAGACCACCGATAATTTCAATAAATGCTGTGAAGAGCAATATTCTTTTTACTAATTTAACAAGACCAGCAATGTTAATATTGTTGAATGCTTCCTTTAGCAACAGTCTCTCTTTTAAAGATATTTTTTTTCCAAGCAGTAAAAATAATAATGTCGCAAACGTCATAAACCCTAACCCACCAATTTGGATTAATAATAAAATGACTACTTCTCCAAAGACAGAAAATGTATCACCTGTATCGACAACAATTAACCCCGTTACACAAGTTGCAGAAGTAGCAGTAAATAATGAATCTAAAAAAGAAAGTCCTTTCCCATCCTCAGTGGCAAAAGGTAGTGTTAAAAGAATCGTCCCAATTACAATAATAAGTACAAAACCAAGTACGAGAATTTTGGGAGGATTTAATGTGTTTTTAAATGTGTTCATCTTATTCTCCTCTATTCAGTAAATAAAAAAGTCAATTCTTTTAACGGCAAAATAAAAAGACCACTTTTAAAAAGCATGTAAAGGCATAGAAAAACATGCTAATAATGGTGGTCTACTATGACCTCCTTCGCTTTAGCCGACGAAGTTAGCTGACGGGTAGGATGGCGAAAGAGATTCTCATCCCTTCTGCAATTGCAGAATTAACCCCAAAAGATTGGGTCCTCCGTTCTCAACATTTGAGATTTGGCCGATATGATTTTGAATGTGATTATTCTACGCCCATATTCTATTTTTTGTAAACCCCTAAATTGATAGGAAAATGTAATTATTTTTATTGTGACCTAAAAGTGTTTTAATAATTCGGCCAAAAATAAAACCAAAAATTCACTTGATAATTTCGTACACTTTCTATTGACCATTATTAGACAATACGGTATAATTCTTTAGTACACAACTGTTGGTTATTTGCCTATTTGTGTATTGACGTGTGTTCGGAGGGAGGGAAAGAGAGATGTCAAAAACTGTCGTTCGCAAAAACGAATCGCTTGAAGATGCTCTTCGCCGCTTCAAACGTACTGTATCAAAAAGTGGTACAATTCAGGAAGTTAGAAAGCGCGAGTTCTACGAAAAACCTAGCGTAAAACGTAAAAAGAAATCAGAAGCTGCACGTAAACGTAAGTGGTAATTTAATTTCCCATTAAAAATCCCTACGTTCATAACACGCAATTGTATGATTCACTGAGCAGACAAAAATATACCTGAAGTTAATCTTTTTTGATTAATTTCAGGTATTTTACATTATGCTCAAATTTGCGTACATATAAAAGGCCGAATGTAATCTTTCAGATTTATTCGGCTTTTTACATATGGTGAAGTACCAAAGGTTATGCCATACAAAGGATATATTCGCTGTATAATAAAATAATAAAAATATGTGAAACTTTTTACAAGGTCAGTCGTATATACAAGAGAGAAGCATGTAAGAAGGGAGGGAAAAAGATGCGAAGACGGAGAATCCTCAGCTATCTATTGGTTATTTGGATGACCTTTTTGTTAGCGTTTCCACTAACATCTGCTTTTGCAAGTAGTAAGGTCTACCACATACCAATCCAGAATGAAGTAGAACGAGGTCTTCACGCATTTTTAGAACGAGCTTTTAAAGAGGCGGAAGAAAATAATGCTGAGGCGATTATTTTAGACATTCATACGCCTGGCGGTTTCGTGAATGTAGCAGGGGATATCGCAATGTTAATGGATGCGACGCCTATAAGAAAAATTGCGTTTATTAATAGAGATGCCCATTCAGCAGGTGCTTTTCTAGCCTTACATGCAGATGAAATCTATATGGTCCCAAATGGAACAATCGGTGCGGCTGCAGTGATTGACTCAGCAGGTAAAGCAGCAGATTTAAAGTCTCATAGTGCATGGGTTGCTCAAATGGAGGCAGCTGCAGAGGCAAAAAATCGAAACCCATTATATGCACGAGCAATGGCAGATGTATCTGTGGATTTATCAGAATTTCGAGCGGGGAAGGGAAATTTATTAACGCTATCAGCTTCAGAAGCAGAAAAAGTTGATTATTCTAAAGGAACGGTTTCGAATTTCCAGGAGCTACTTGAAAAAACAAAGTTAAAGGGTAGTGAAGTCGTATCGATTGAACCTACTTTTTCTGAAAAACTTGCTCGGTTTATTACGAATCCAATTATCGTGCCAATTTTATTGTCAATTGCTAGCTTAGGGCTTGTGATGGAGCTATATTCGCCAGGTTTCGGTGTTCCAGGTATAATGGGATTATCAGCACTTGGATTATTTTTCTTTGGTCATATGGTGGCAGGCTTAGCTGGTTATGAATCTTTACTGTTATTCATTTTGGGCTTAGCGCTTGTCATTGCAGAGTTTTTTGTCCCCGGTGGTATTATTGGTATTTTAGGTGGCGTGCTAATATTACTAAGTCTCATACTGGCAGGTGCAAGCATGATGCAAATGATTATAGCAATTTTCATTGCGCTTGTTGTTGCGATAATAGGAATGGTGATCCTGATGAAATTTTTCGGTAAAAAATTGCATGTCTTAAACAAATTAGTATTGATGGATGCAACAACGACGGAAGAGGGCTATGTGTCTAATATTAACCGTCCAGAGTTGCTTGGAAAAGTGGGGAAAACGATTACACCACTTCGTCCTGCAGGTACGATACTATTTGGAAGTGAGCGCATTGATGTGGTATCAGAAGGCGGCTATGTTGATGCTGGGAAACATGTAGAAATTATTAAAGTAGAGGGCTCACGTATTGTTGTGAGACCATCAGAAAAAGAGATGGAGGAGTAATAAATGGGATTTGATTTAGCCTTAATAGGTCCAATTGTCGGGCTAGTCTTATTATTTATTGTAGTTGCAGTATTCTTTACCTTTGTACCAGTAGCACTGTGGATTTCTGCACTTGCAGCAGGCGTCCGTGTTAGTATTTTCACATTAATCGGGATGCGTTTACGTCGAGTAATTCCATCACGAATTGTGAATCCTTTAATTAAAGCACATAAAGCAGGCTTACCTGTGACGATTAATCAACTAGAAAGTCACTATTTAGCAGGTGGTAATGTTGACCGAGTTGTCAATGCGTTAATCGCAGCCCATCGTGCAAATATCGAGTTAACATTTGAACGCTGTGCAGCAATCGATCTAGCTGGTCGTGATGTATTAGAAGCGGTACAAATGTCTGTTAACCCGAAAGTCATTGAAACACCATTTATTGCAGGTGTTGCGATGAATGGGATTGAAGTAAAAGCAAAGGCACGTATTACTGTTCGTGCAAACATCGAACGTTTAGTCGGTGGTGCTGGTGAAGAAACAGTTATTGCCCGTGTAGGTGAAGGGATTGTTTCAACAATTGGTAGTGCTTCTAGTCATACAACGGTTCTTGAAAATCCAGATATGATTTCTCAAACTGTTTTATCTAAGGGCTTAGATTCTGGTACAGCATTTGAAATCTTATCGATTGATATTGCGGATGTTGATATCGGTAAAAATATCGGTGCAGAATTACAAATTGAACAAGCGCAAGCAGATAAAAATATTGCTCAAGCGAAGGCTGAGGAACGTCGTGCTATGGCCGTTGCAAACGAGCAGGAAATGATTGCCCGCGTTCAAGAAATGAAAGCCAAAGTAGTAGAAGCAGAGGCTGAGGTACCACAAGCGATGGCAGAGGCACTTCGTTCTGGTAATCTTGGTATAATGGATTACATGAACTATCGAAATATTCAAGCAGATACAGCTATGCGAGACTCAATTTCTAAAGTAAGCTCAGATAAATCAGAAACAAATGAACCTAACGCCTAAAAAAACGGAAAGGAGCGGTACTAATATATGGAACAATTAATTATATTTGCGATAATTGCCATAGTCAGCTCTATTTTCGGTAAATCAAAAACTAAAAAAGAACATAAACAAATGCCACCTTTCAATAAGGGTTCCCATGTTGAACCAACCACTTTGACAAAAGCAGAAGTGGCTCCTTCTCAACGACCTGTTGTTAAATCACAAAACTTTGAGGATTTTGCACGTGAATTTTTAGGCGAGTGGAAGAACAATGACCCTAAGGTAGAACAGACGAAGAATATTGTCGAAGAAAAAGGCAGAGAGGAAGAACCTAGCTATGTAGCACCACCAATCGTTCCAATTGAGTCAGTGAGTCGTGCCTCAAATCGAAAAAGTGTTGGTCGCTTAGAAACTGGGAAAAATATTAAAGAAGCAGCTCAATCACATTCTGCTTTTCAATTACCGAATTCAAAAAGATCTTTGATGCAGGCTGTTGTCATGGCGGAGGTTTTAGGTCCTCCAAAAGCAAAAAGAAAATAACTAGCATGTCCTCCTTTTTCGAAGCATATATTGCCGAAGAAGGAGGCATTTTTTATGAAAAAATTATTTCAGTTGACGCCGCTGCTTGAATTATCGCAATATGAATCATTAAAAATCATTGGCCCATATCGTTTTCTTCATGCAGATGCTTCGTCATGCTCCTTTATTTATGCTGACTATCATATAATGGTGCGAGGAAAATCATTGGACATTCATGCTCTTAAAGAAGAGATGCTTCACCTTTCTGTAGAGGATCTACAGGAACTTCATGTGAAAATGACAAAGGATATGGGTGTGAGGGATAATGTGGAATAACCGACCAATTATCATACGTATAAAGCGCCATGAAAATGTTCATCCTTTTATTCAAGCATTGCATGTACAGCATGTGCCATTAAAGCGTGTTGTCTTTCGTGAGCAAGAGGTTACCTTTGAAACGACAATGCATTATTTACCAAAAATTCGTCGTGTACGTAGGCATTATCGACTGAAGATGGCTGTCTATTATTCGGATGAGCTTCAGGTTTTTCGAGCACAGCTTTGGACTGTACTTGGTTTGGCAATGATGATTGCCATTCCATTGCTATGTGCACAAGTTATTTGGCGTGTTGATATCAAAGCAGCGTCACCAGAATTAGAGCAGCGTATTGACAAAACCTTTCAAGAAACCTTTCAATTAGAAAAGCCTATGTCTAAAAAAAATTTACCATCTGATGCTATTATTCGTCAGAAGCTACTTGAAGCGCATCGTGATCTTTCATGGGTGCACATTGAAAAGCATGGAGGACGTGTTATTTTACGACCTCAGGAATCACCTAAACAAACAAAACTAACGAATGAAAAGCTTGCTTCACATTTAGTTGCAACAAAAAGTGGCGTTATTACGCATTTTAATATCCAAAATGGAGAGCGGAAAATTTCAGTGAATGATACTGCCTACGAAGGTGATGTCCTTGTTAGTGGTGTTATTGAAAGCGGTACAGATCAAGTGTTTGTTGGTGCAAAAGGTGAGGTCTATGCTGATTATTGGCTGGAATGTTCATTTAAAATTCCAACAAAAATAACATTAGAAACGCTACAGCAGAAGCAATGGCGTGTATTAGTGAAGGGCATCCATCAAGAAAAAATTGACTATGTGCAAAAGAAAGATTTACCGAACTGGCTTGATCCGTATGTTTCAATTGTGGAAGAGCAGAACACTAAAAAAATGCAGGTAGAGCTTGATAAATCCAAAGTCGATTCTTTACTTTTACCATTATTACATGAAAAGGTTATACGTTCATTACCTGCGAAAACGGTCATTAAAAAAGAAAACCTTTTACAGGTAAAGTGGGAGAATGGTACAGTTGAAGGGAAAGTTCTATTTTTAGTCAATGAAAACATTGCAAACCCAATACAAGGCCAACAAGGAGAATGATTATGTCAGAACATTTAACTGTTTTACAAGTGGATAATCCTAACGAAGCGGTTATGCTACTCGGAATTTCCGATGCCAATATGAAATTAATCGAAGAGGCTCTTCAAGTTCATATTATTACACGTGGAGAACAAATTCAGTTAGCTGGTGAAGAGGATGCAAAGGAACAAGCAACATTTCTTTTACAGGCACTTTTAAAGGTCATCCGCAAAGGAATTAATATTGATCAACGTGATGTTGCAACAGCTATTGAAATGACACAAAAAGGAACAATCGAATATTTTGCAGAACTTTATGATGAAGAAATAGCACGCACAACAAAAGGAAAACCAATTCGTGCAAAAACAATTGGTCAACGAGAATACATACAAGCAATCCGCCATAAAGACGTTGTTTTCGGTATTGGTCCTGCTGGTACTGGGAAAACGTATTTAGCGGTAGTCATGGCAACACAAGCACTAAAAAATGGGCACGTCAAACGTATTATTTTAACACGTCCTGCAGTAGAAGCAGGAGAGTCCTTAGGCTTTCTTCCTGGAGATTTGAAGGAAAAGGTTGATCCATATTTACGACCACTCTACGATGCTTTAAATGATATCTATGGAGCTGAGCAAACACAGCGTCTTATTGAACGAGGCACGATTGAAATTGCACCATTAGCATACATGCGTGGGCGAACATTAGATGATGCCTTTGTTATTTTAGATGAAGCTCAAAATACGACACATCCGCAAATGAAAATGTTTTTAACGCGATTAGGCTTTGGTTCGAAAATGGTTATTACTGGCGATAAAACGCAAATCGACCTACCTAAAAATACAGAATCTGGATTGATTGTTGCAGAACGTACATTAAAATATGTTAAACCAATTCATTTCCAAATATTAGAACAAGGTGATGTAGTACGACATCCAGTCGTTGCAAAAATCATCCAAGCTTACGAAGATCAGCAGCTTTAGATTGGTTGCTAAGAAAGCGAAGCGTCAGGTACAATGGTATCTTTCTTGTGGCATGTAGTAGTAGAAATGCTCATGCTAAAAAGATACACACGGATTTATCGTTTTTGCGCGAATTTGGTTGTAAAATGGGAAAATAATGTGACAGCTATACTAAATTGTATAGCTGTTTTTTTCTTTCTTATACATTTTTCGAGAAAAATGTTTTTTGAATTGGTATGATAGTAAGTAGATAGAGGAGGTGCCGAATGGAGAAACAACTTCGAAAACTTACTGAACTAATCGGTTTTCGCTATTTTTTAATTGTCGTTCTCATCTTAACAGGGTCCCTGCAATTTGCCTTTATGTATGGCAATGTTAAAGGTGTTACATATGATTTCAAACCATTACAATTAGCGCCAGAAACAGTTCGATCAACAAAAACGATTGAAGACACTTATAAAACACAGCAAGAACGAGAGAAAGCAGCTAATGCAGTTGCACCAGTCTATCAATTTTCAGAGGATGTCGCAAAGCAACGTGCTGCAATTGTCACATCATTATTTGACTATGTACTTGAAGTGAAGAAAGATGTTGAGAAAAGCAAAGAGCCTGTTCCGAATGTGGACCAAGTGGCACAGCTTCGCAAAAAATTTGAATCCATTGATTCAGATCAAATGCCTATCATCTTTACGGATTCACAGCTAGAGGGGTTGCTCATACAAAGTGAGGCAGATTTAACAAGAACAAGCACTCAACTTTCTAAGCTCGTCCAAGAATATTTACAGAAATCCATTCGTGCAGAAAATGTATACGTGGCACAAAATGATTTTGAAACGAAAATTCGCGGACAGCGAGGCTATCCAGATAGAATTTATAATACTGTTGTCTTAATTGGGCGTACAAGTATTATCGAAAACGAAACAATTAATGAGGAACAAACGAAAATTCGTAAGGAGCAGGCGAAAGAATCGATTGAGCCAACTCGAATTCTTCAAGGCCAAATCATTGTACAGGAAGGTCAGATTATAGATAATGAGGCGTTTCGTCAATTAGAGCTTTTAGGTATGGTGAGTAATAAGGCATCCTTAAAACCAATCGCGGGTCTTATTATTTTAATCTTCCTGCAAATGATGTTTATGTTTATTCTGTTTGAACGCTTGGAGGCAGATGAGCATAAAAAACGAAATAGCTTATTGGTAACAGGTATTGTGTATACCCTCTCTGTTGTGCTGATGAAATTTATTAGCTTAGTCTCAGGTGGCTTTGACGTTACTGTTGCATTTCTATTTCCAACAGCTTTGGCGACAATGCTGGTCAGATTATTAGCGAATGAACGTGCAGCAGTTTTGATTACAGTGATGACAGCAGCGTCTGCAGGAGTAATTTTTCAAGAGGGATATTCATCTGTTATGCAGATGGAAATTACACTGTATATTATTTTTGGAGGCTTTGCGAGCATCTTCTTTATGCGTAGTGTGGAAAAACGTTCGCATATTTTACATGCTGTAGGTGTCATTGGATTAGTCAATATAGCTTTTATTGCTTTTTATTTACTGATGACACAATCATCTTATGGTTTGTCGGAGTTATTGTTTTATTTTATCGCAGCCATGTTATCGGCCTTACTTTCAGGAGCTCTGACAATGGGGCTTTTACCATTTTTTGAATCAGCATTTGGTCTTTTATCGTCGTTGCGTTTAATTGAGCTTTCTAATCCGAACCATCCATTGTTGAAAAAGTTACTAATGGAAGCACCAGGAACATATCATCATAGTGTAATGGTTGCAAATTTGGCGGAGGCAGCATGTGAGGAAATTGGGGCGGACGGATTATTAGCACGAGTTGGGTGTTATTATCATGATATTGGGAAAACGAAACGTCCAGCATTTTTCATTGAAAATCAGATGTCAGGGAATAATCCACATGATTCATTACCGCCAGAGACGAGTGCAGAAATTATTATTGCACATACCACTGATGGTGCTGAGATGTTAAAACGCTATAAAATGCCTCAGGAAATCATTGATATTGCCTTGCAACATCACGGAACAAGTTTATTGAAATTCTTCTTATACAAAGCAAAGGAAGAAGGAAAAGATTTTGATGAAGCTAAGTTCCGCTATCCTGGTCCAAAACCTCAAACAAAGGAAGCGGCTGTTATTAGTGTAGCGGATAGCGTTGAAGCGGCAGTACGCTCGATGAAGGAACCTAATGCAGAAAAAATTCATAAGCTTGTACGAGCTATTATTGATGATAGAGTACAGGATCATCAGTTTGATGAATGCGATATTTCAATAAAAGAGTTAAAATGTATAGAGCGAGTACTTTGTGAAACGCTGAATGGAATTTTCCACTCACGTATTGAATATCCAAAGGCAGATAAGTAGGAGGATCTATGATTTTAACAATTGATTTTACAGATGAAACAAATGAAGTGACAAAAGAACATATGGAGCTTGTTGAGCAGCTATTACAGCATGCTGCGAAAATAGAAAATATTGAACCCGAAACAGAAGTATCGGTGACCTTTGTTACAAATGAAGCGATTCAAGAAATAAACCGAGAATATCGTGATAAGGATCAGCCTACAGATGTAATTTCATTTGCTCTAGAGGAATTAGGAGAAGGTGAAATAGAAGTTACCTTTGAAGGAATGCCTCGCATTTTGGGAGATATCATTATTTCAACGGATCGTACAAAAGAACAAGCACAGGAATATGGTCATTCATTTGAAAGAGAATTAGGATTTTTAGCGGTCCATGGATTCTTGCACTTACTTGGCTACGATCACATGGTACCTGAAGATGAAAAAATTATGTTTGGTAAGCAAGATGAGATTTTACAATCTTTTGGCTTAGGACGGGATTAAATGGATGTTCGCAAATATGTACACTCTTTTGGCTATGCCTTTATAGGGATTAAGACAGCTTGTGCAGAGCAAAACTTTAAGTCACATTTGCTAAGTGCAGGAGTTGTATTGATTGCTGGCTATTTTACAGGATTATCACGTATGGAATGGTATATTGTGCTTTTGCTAATAGCACTCATGTTTGCGCTTGAAATGGTGAACACTGCAATTGAACGTGTTGTGGATTTAGCATCACCGAATATTCATCCACTTGCCAAGCAAGCGAAGGATCTTGCGGCAGGCGCTGTACTTGTATTTGCGATATTCAGTGCTATAATCGGATTACTCATCTTTATACCGAAATGGTTTTAGCTTTAATAATTTTTCGGTCATAAAGGATCAACAAGCTGAAGAATTAGGATTTATTTTGCAAAAGGAGAACTTTAATGACAATTGATATGCATGCATTACTAGAAGAATCAAAAAAAGCGCGTGAAAAGGCCTATGTTCCTTATTCTAAATTTAAAGTAGGCGCGGCCCTTTTAACAATAAACGGTGAGGTTATCCATGGCTGTAATATTGAAAATGCTGGCTATAGTATGACCAATTGTGCTGAAAGAACTGCATTTTTCAAGGCTGTATCAGAAGGAATTTATGACTTTCAGGCAATTGCTATAGTTGCTGATACAGACGGACCATGTGCGCCGTGTGGAGCTTGTCGTCAAGTGATGATGGAGTTTTGTGCTCCTTCCATGCCTGTTTATTTAACAAACTTAAAAGGTGATGTAACAGTAACGTCAGTTGGCGAATTACTACCATTTGCATTTACAACGGAGGATCTAGAAAATGCTGGAAAATAATACAGGCTATAAGTCAGGCTTTATCTCCATTATCGGTCGACCAAATGTTGGGAAGTCAACATTCTTAAACCGTGTTATTGGTCAAAAAATTGCGATTATGAGTGATAAGCCACAAACAACACGAAATAAAGTACAAGGTGTACTAACAACAAATGATAGCCAAATGATTTTTATTGATACACCTGGAATCCACAAACCTAAGCATAAGCTTGGCGATTTCATGCTTAAAGTTTCTAAAAATACATTGCGAGAAGTGGATGTTATTATGTTCATGGTCAATGCAGAGCAGAAACTTGGAAAGGGTGATGAATTCATCCTTGAAATGCTGGCAGGGAACCCAACGCCTGTCTTCCTAGTCATCAATAAAATAGATCAAATCCATCCCGATGAATTAATAGGAATCATCGAGAGCTACAAAGATCGCTATAACTTTGCGGAGATTGTTCCAATTTCAGCATTACAAGGAAATAATGTTGAGAATCTGCTGGCAACATTAACGAAATACTTGCCAGAAGGTCCGCAGTACTATCCGGCAGACCAAGTAACAGACCATCCTGAACGATTTATTATTTCAGAGTTAATTCGTGAAAAAGTATTACACTTAACACGCGAAGAAGTGCCACATTCGATTGCAGTCGTTATTGATAAAATTCGCCGCGATGAGGAAAATGAAGATAAAATTCATGTAGCAGCTACGATTATCGTGGAAAGAGATTCTCAAAAAGGTATTGTGATTGGTAAACGTGGAGCACTATTAAAAGAAGTAGGTATACGTGCACGAAAAGATATTGAGATGCTTCTTGGTTCAAAAGTCTATTTAGAGCTTTGGGTAAAGGTGCAAAAAGATTGGCGAAACAAATCAACACATTTACGTGACCTTGGTTTCCGTGATGATGAATATTAAGAGGTCATGCTGTTAAAGAAATAACAATATAGCCCATTAATCGTTTGAATGGAGCTGTCCAAAAAAATTTGGAGAGCTCTATTTTCATGGCAAATTTGTTGAAAGGAGGAAGTCTGATGCTACATAAATGGGAAGGCATTGTTTTAAAGGTACGGGCCTACGGAGAATCCAATAAAATTGTGACTTTACTAACAAGAGAAGCTGGTAAAGTGGCAACAATGGCAAGAGGTGCTAAAAAGCCTTCGAGTAGACTAGCATCTGTGACACAGCCGTTTACATACGGTATGTTTATGGTCCAGCATCATACAGGTATGGGAACATTGCAACAAGGCGAGCATCTCAATTCGATGCGACATATACGTGAAGACATCATGGCAACAGCATATGCAAGTTATATCATGGAACTTGTTGAACGAGTAGTGGAAGAGGGAAAAGCTGAACCATTTGCATTTGATGTCCTTTTACATGCATTGCAAGCAATTGAGGAAGGCTATGATCCTGAAGCTATTACATTGTTCGTTGAATGGAAGATGTTGCCCTATACAGGGGTTCAACCTATTTTACATGCCTGCGCTACTTGTGGGGCAGTGGATGGGGAATTTGCATTTTCCTTTGCACAGGGAGGCTTTTTATGTCATCGATGTTATCAGCATGATCCTTACATTATTCGACTAACGCCGACGCAACTGAAGCTGATTCGAATGTTTTACACTGTACCAATTGATCAGATTGGTAAGCTGGAATTAAAAAAGGAAACAAAGTATTTTATCAAAAAAATTATTACGACCATTTATGAGGAACAAACAGGTATTCGTTTTAAGACTAAAAAATTTATCGAGCAACTTGAGAGAACGCCAGAATTACAATTGAGAACAAATGTTGAAACAGAAAAAATGCCAGAAGACCCTTAACTGGATCTTTTGGCATTTTTATCTTCATTCAGTAGAAGCCTTCCACCTCTACAAGTGGTGAGATGAATGGGGTATTGGTTCCTTTTCAGTGGGTGTCCAAACACCTACTGAAATAGAGAAACTCAGTCTAAAAACGCCACGTCCTGTGGCAATGACTGAGTGACCAACATCTTGTTGATACAAAGCCTCTGGTGGATGTCACAGATTTTCAAAGGAATGAATTGTGCTGGCACAATCCAAAATCCGGACTCAATTACGCCAAGGCGAAATTGATATATTAAAATGCTTCTTCATCTTGAAAGAATTCATGGTAGCTAGCCCACTTATCAGTGATTTTAGCAAATTCTATATAGAGGTAGACAGTTTCACCGTTTTTACCTGTAATATGTAAAATTGCGGTTCCTTCTGCTAAGGGTGTAACCTTTACTTGATTATCCTCTATGATTGCTTTAACTGCTGTGGACTCTAAATCTAACTTTTCTAAAGCAACACTTTTCGGCTCAAACTTTAGTTGGTCGCTTGAAAAAACTAATTCATCTGTAATTTGATACAAATCAATACTTCTCACAAAATCATACGTAGTAACATCAGCTGCCATCACTTGTTGTTGAGTGCCGTTGGAGAATGTTAATAAATATTGCCCATTTTTAAAGATGGAAATGAATGCAGATTGGTTGTTTGCTTTGAAATCATACGATGCTGGTGATAAAACTTGACCATCTGTAGTTTGAATACTTACTTCAGTAGGGATAAAATTTAAGTCGTTTTCCATTAAGTTAAGCGGTAAGTTCTCTACATAATCTTCTTCCTTTACTTCTTGTAAAGTTGTTTGTAGTTTTCCATTTACATTGTTAACATGAACAATATAAAAGATATCTGTAAATTCCTCTGTGTCTTCCTTAAAGCCTGTTACGACTAATTTTCCTGTTCCCTCTTTTAACGGTTTTATCGTGATGGACTCCGTCATATCATCTTCTTCATCCCATGTAAAAATATCCTCTGCAGGCTCAATGCCACCGTAAGAAGCGAAGATATAATCCTGACTGAATTGACTAGCATAAACAGTTGCGTTCCCTTGTGCATGTTCCGCACGAACTACAAACGACGCTAATTGGGAGCGCTTCACATGGCTCTGTGGACTAAAGGTAGTAGGTGTTGTACCTTTTGTGATGCTATTGGCAAAAAGAGTTTTGATAAACGGTTCGTATTCACTTCCTACCTTTACATCGGAAAATGGAATGTCAATGTCATCAGTAATGTTTAATTCGAAGCCTTTTACAATCATTTTTGACATTTGTCCGCGTGTAATATTATTTGCTGGGTGAAAATAACCATTTGAGCCACTAATGATGCCTGCGTTTGCTAAAGCTGCAATTGCACCATAATTCTCATCGCCAGGTTGGACATCCATAAAATGGGGATTTTTTACATGTACAGTGTCAAGCTTTAACATTCCTGCTAAAATTTTTGCGGCTTGCGTACGTGTGATTGGGTTTGCTGGTTTAAAAGTGCCATCAGGGTAGCCTGAAATAATGCCGCGTTGTGCTAAATTGATAATAGCTTTGCCTTCTTCTGTTGAAGCATTGATGTCAGGGAAAATAGTCGCAGCATTTACTGAGGGTGTAATTACAATTGCACTTGTGGCTAATGCTGAGGCAATTGCAATTTGATAGAAACGATGGGTCTTCAAGTGATTTCCTCCAAAGTAATGAAAATAAATTTTTATAGTATTACCTTATCTTTTGCTTGTGAAAAATCCTTCCGATTATATATTCAAACTTCCGGACGAGTGAATAATTTAGGTTGGAATTACCGTACAATGTTAAATTATTGTTAATTAACATTTAAGATTAACTATAATACTTTATTTATATCAAAATGTATGTAGTGAGAATAGAGGAAATGTTATCCTCTTAGAGAGTACTTCTAATATTTGGTCACTTTTAAATGAAAATATCCCGTAATTATTTTGTCATAATGCTAATGTATAAGTATTCTTTTAAATGCTTCACATTAAATCGTAGGACAAATTGAGCAAGAGGCTAACTTAAATAGCGTAAAAAAACAAAAATTTAGTTTTTTTCAGAAATAAAATTTTTAAGATATTTTTATTTGAAATTTATATAAATGTATTTGTAATTCACTTTTTATAGTTCTTTAATCATTATTTTTATATGATTAATATCAGATATTATATGGAGGTATTAGGTTTAAAGATTTATTTTTTGAATAGTTTTTAATATAATCATAGTATTAACTAATCATTCAAGACCCATATACTAGTTGAAAAGGCATTTTAACCTATGATATTGTAATAAATATAGGTTATGACATTAAAATTATTCTGGTATAATTTATACATTTAATATCCATATAAAACTAGTCCAATTCATATAGATCTGACATGCATATAAAATGTAAAACATGCCTCTATCAGCAAAGATGTTTTTTAGAACAACGCAGTCCTATGGAAGAAGGAGGGAGTCACATAATGCTAGAACATTGCGTATGTGGCAAAAAATATGCTAAGAAAAGTGACATTAAGTATTGATGAAGTTGAAGCAAATGATATTTTGGCTGAGGATATTTTTTCTGAGTATCAATTATTAGCTAAAAAAGAGTTAGTTTTAACTGATCGGATTATTGCATTACTTAAACTTAGAAAAGTAGATGAATTAGCTGTTTATTTACCATCAGATTCAGTCCGAATTGTCCATGATTTAAGTGTTCAGCGAACAAAGGAGTACGAGGATGTCTTTGCCCCGCTGATGGATAAAGAAAATAAGGTAGATGAGTATAAAGAAAAAGTAAGTACGCTATTTATGACGACATTGGAGAATGTTGTCCATGAATTACGCTATGGTCAAATTTTAAAAAGCATGCAGGACACTGCTTATGTACGAGGTGTTTTTGAAAAAATTTTAGAAAAGAAACATCGCTACGATTTACTTATGCGATTAAGAGAATGGGATGAATATTCCTTTGTCCATTCATTTGATGTGTTTGTTTTAGGCACAATCTTTGCACGTTACTTAGGGTTAACTGATATCGAAACGTTAGCACGAGGATATTTGTTCCATGACATAGGCAAAGTATTTATTCCACAGGAAATTCTAAATCTGAAAAGAAAGTTATCGGAAGATGAATTTGAGGTAGTCAAAACGCACACAACGAAAGGCTATGAGTTACTTATTGAAAATGGGGAAGAGGATATTGCTTATCTGGCACGTGATCACCATGAGCGCTTTGCTGGTAAAGGCTATCCAAATAAACTATGTGCGGATGAAATGAGCGAAGGAGTGCAATTACTGCAAATCATTGATGTATATTCAGCAATGACATCAAAACGTGTTTATCATACAGGATATGCTGCAACGGATGCATTAGCTGTTTTATATCGCGACCGACAATTGTATAACGAAAAGTTCATGCATAAATTTGTGGAGTGCTTAGGGATTTATCCTGTTAACTCAGTAGTCTTATTATCTGATAATCGAAGTGCTCAAGTTGAACTTGTCTATGATTTATTCCCAACGTTGCCGAAAGTTAAATTGTTGGATGAACAAACATCTATGAATTTACCTTTGAATTATAGTGTGAAAATTGTGAAAATGATTGATTATCGTGCGGATAGCTTTGAAGAAATTTTTAATTTATTTGTTGAGCAATTAATTCGCTGTGACGAAACTAACTTAAGAATCCATTTTAATAAATTAATTGATCACTTACATCCAAAAGAGATTGTCTTAAGAATCTTCTTGCCAGCCTTTCGCATTTTGCGTTTATTGACTAGAGAAATTCAGACAGATATGACGAAATATAGAAACTCTATTAATATACTTAAAAAATTATTGGAAGAGCAATTAAATGTTTTGTACATGGATTATCATCACGAACAAACAACTATTTTAGTTGTAGAAACCTCGCTTCGTGAAAACTTTTTCATAAAACTAGTACAGAGTATTTTGTATATTGACAAAATTGTACCATTCTTCATAAATCCAGGTGACGATCAGCGAATCACACAATTGATGGAACATTGTGATGTAAATGTGGCTTATTTTATTGAGGATGAGCTCACAGTAGAAAAACGAGTTCGCCCTATGCGAGAGGGTACATTCCTATATTATTCTCTTGTAGATATAGAGGAATTATTAGTAAGCTTGGTGGGAATGAGCATGAAAAGATTCTCCTTTGAGGAGAAGATGCAGGAGCGTTTATTTTTTACATTAAAGGCATAGCCAAAAGGGAGCTGCAATTTGCAGGCTCCCTTTTTACGATGCTTTTATATTTAGAATTGAAGATGTTTCTCGATATATGCTTTCACATCGGCAATTGGCATACGAACTTGAGACATGGAATCGCGATGACGTACCGTTACTTGACCATCCTCTTGTGAGTCAAAGTCGTATGTGATACAGAATGGTGTTCCAATTTCATCCTGACGACGGTATCGTTTGCCTATTGATTGTGATTCATCAAAGTCAACTGGGAATGCTTTACGAAGTTCCGCCCAAACATTTGTAGCCTCATCAGATAACTTTTTAGAAAGTGGAAGGACAGCTGCTTTAAATGGTGCAAGAGCAGGGTGGAAGCGTAAAACGGTACGCTTATCGTCACCTTCAAGCTCCTCCTCGTCATATGCATCACACAGGAATGCTAATGTTACACGGTCAGCACCTAAAGAAGGTTCAATACAGTATGGTACATAGCGTTCGTTTGTAGCTGGGTCAATGTAAGTGAAGTCCTCACCAGAGTGATCCATATGCTGTTTTAAATCGTAATCTGTACGATCAGCTACACCCCAAAGCTCTCCCCAACCAAATGGGAATTTAAATTCGATATCCGTAGTAGCATTCGAATAGTGAGATAATTCATCTTCCTCATGATCACGAAGACGCATAGACTCTTCTTTCATTCCTAAATTTAATAACCAGTTTTTACAAAATTCCTTCCAGTATGCATGCCATTCAAGGTCTTCGCCAGGCTTACAGAAAAATTCAAGCTCCATTTGTTCAAATTCGCGAGTACGGAAAGTAAAGTTACCAGGAGTAATTTCGTTACGGAATGATTTACCGATTTGTGCAATACCAAACGGAGTGCGTTTACGCATAGAGCGTTGAACGTTTTTAAAGTTCACGAAAATACCCTGTGCAGTTTCAGGACGTAAATAAATTTCGTTTGTAGAAGACTCGGTTACGCCTTGGAATGTTTTAAACATTAAATTGAATTGGCGAATATCTGTGAAATCAGCCTTGCCGCAATCAGGACATACCACATCATACTTAATCATTGTTTCTTTCATTTGATCGAATGTCATACCATCGACAATGATTTCATCGCCTTTCGCTAACGCAGCGTCTTCGATGATTTTATCCGCTCTATGACGTGCTTTACACGCTTTACAATCAACCATTGGATCATTAAAGTTACCAACGTGACCAGAAGCCACCCATGCTTTAGGATTCATCAAGATGGCAGCATCTAGTCCTACATTGTGCTCGGATTCTTGAACAAATTTTTGCCACCAAGCTTTTTTAATATTATTTTTTAGTTCTACACCTAATGGACCGTAATCCCAAGTGTTTGCTAAGCCTCCATAGATTTCCGAGCCTGGAAAGACAAAACCACGGTGCTTTGCTAATGATACGATTGTTTCCATTGATTTGTTAGCCATAATATAGCCTCCTTGAAAATTTTCATTTTGTGTTTTTGCGGTAAAACGCCAAAGTTTTTCACTTAGTCTAGGCTAAATGAAAATAGCACCCGTCTCCGGGCACAATAGATGCCCAGGGACGAGTGCTAATACCCGCGGTTCCACCCTGATTGTTTTAAACAAACTGTTTAAAACCTCTTTTTAAAAAGTTAGCTCAAGGAGTGCCTTTTCTCTGTCACTGTGTAGACTTTCACCATCTTCTACTCGCTATTAAATAGAACAGATACTTTTTTCCCTTCATCGCCTGTATAACGCAATATTGCTCGAAAATACATATAGAGCAAGCGTATGTGTCAATATTGTAGCATGTAGTTCTTTAATTCGCAATAATTATTAAAATAGTATATAATAATTGAGCATAAGTATAACACTATTAGATTTGAGGCGGTGAGTCCAATCGAACTCAATAAACGTCAGGAAGACATTTTACAAATTGTGAAAGAAAATGGGCCAATTACAGGCGAACATATTGCAGAGCGTCTCAATCTGACAAGAGCGACTTTAAGACCAGATTTGGCTATTCTCACGATGGCGGGCTTTTTAGATGCACGACCAAGGGTTGGCTATTTCTATTCAGGAAAAAAAGCATCTGTTACATTAATGGATAGTATTCACAATTTAAAAGTGAAAGATTTTCATTCAGGACCTGTAGTTGTACCGGAAACAATGACTGTTTATGATGCGATTTGCTTTATGTTTTCGGAGGATGTTGGTACACTCTTTGTCGTGGATAAGAATGAGTTTCTGACAGGTGTACTATCTCGTAAGGATTTACTACGTACAAGTATTGGCACACAGGATTTAAACAAAATACCTGTACATATTATTATGACGCGCATGCCCAATATTTCTTACTGTGAGCGATCAGATTCTTTAGTTGTCGCGGCGAATAAATTAATTGAACGAGAAGTCGATTCGCTACCTGTAGTAGAACCACAGGAAGGTGGCTTGACAATTGTAGGTCGTCTTACAAAAACGACGATTACACGTGCTTTCTTATCACTCGCGCAGAATGTCTAAATTTTGAAGGAGTGCAGCATGAAAAGACTACGCGTTTTTGTTGTATCTGATTCGGTCGGTGAAACTGGTGATCAAGTAGCGAAAGCAGTTATGAGCCAGTTTCGGCCTGGTTTGGAGAACACGGTTATTAGACGTTTTCCATATATTCAATCAGAGGAGCTCATCCAAAAAATTGTTTGTCTTGCGGCCAAGCAACAGGCATTTATTATATACACACTGGTTCGACAGGAAATGCGTTCATTGATGCAGAAACTGTGTGAGCAGGAAAAAATACATGCTGTTGATATTTTAGGTCCTGCATTAAAAACAATGGCAGCCTTTATGGAAGAATTCCCGTTAGAGGCACCAGGGATTGTTCACCAGTTGGATGATGATTATTTTAAAAAAATTGAGGCCATTGAATTTGCAGTAAAATATGATGATGGCAGAGATCCGCGTGGATTATTACAGGCTGATATTGTCCTTGTAGGTGTTTCACGTACCTCCAAAACACCTTTATCACAATATTTAGCACATAAACGCTATAAGGTGGCGAATGTGCCATTAGTGCCAGAAGTGGAGCCACCTGAAGAACTATTCCAGATTGATCCAAAAAGATGTTTCGGTTTAATTATTTCTCCTGATAAATTAAACTCGATTAGAAAAGAAAGATTAATGACTCTAGGATTGAATGATGATGCAATCTATGCACAGCATAATCGTATATTAGAAGAAATCCAGCATTTTGAAAAAATTGTCGGGAGAATTGACTGTAAGGTTATTGATGTGACGAACAAGGCTGTAGAAGAAACAGCGAATGTCATTATTGAACATATCTCGACTTGTAAATAAGCATGGAATTTTGCTAAACCACCTCGGTAGTATGGGGCGGTTTTTTTGAGTCGCTTTTAGAAAATAGTATAGATAAAAACTAATTTTTGTTTTATAATAATAAAATTGTGGTAAAAATATTTAAAAAGAGAAAAATCCTATTTTTTTGTCGAGAATTAAAGGATTTTTAAAACGAATAGCGAATTGTGTTTTAGAACGTAAATTAAAGATGGTGATGAATTTGGCAGGGAAGATTCCAGAAGAAGTGATTGAACAGATTCGTACACAATCGGATATTGTTGATGTCATAAGTGAATACATGCAGCTTACAAAACGTGGGCGCAATTGGTTTGGTCTCTGTCCATTTCATGGAGAACAAACACCATCTTTTTCTGTGTCATCAGACAAACAAATTTTTCATTGCTTTGGTTGTGGTGCAGGCGGTAATGCTATTACTTTTATCATGGATATTGAAGGGATTTCTTTCCCGGACGCAGTCGTGAAACTTGGTGAACGTGCTGGCATACATTTAGATGTTGGACCAACTTTACCGGACGTAACGAAAAAGATATCTAAGGCAGAAGAAAGGATGAAAGAAGCACACGCTTTTGCAGCGGATTTTTTCCACCATTTACTATTGAACACAGAAGATGGTGAAGAACCTTTAAATTATTTGCTAGAAAGAGGATTTACAAGGGAACTTATCGAATCTAATAGCATTGGATGGTCTCTCCCAAGCTTTGATGCATTAACGATATTGCTTGAAAGGAAAGGTTATAACTTACAAGAAATCGCAGAAAGTGGTTTAGTCATCAAGCGAGAAGGGGAGGAACGCTATTTTGATCGATTTAGAGGGCGAATAATGTTCCCCATTCGAGATGAGAACGGTAAAATTATTGCCTTCTCAGGACGAATACTTTCATCGACTGGTGAGGAGGCAAAATATTTAAATAGTCCAGAATCACCAATTTTTCAAAAGAGTGAGGTGCTATATAACCTAGATAAAGCACGAACCTCAATCAGAAAAAATCGTCAAGTAGTATTGATGGAAGGATTTATGGATGTTTTAGCAGCAACTTCTGTTGGTGTAGCGAATGCCGTAGCTACAATGGGCACCTCGCTGACGAATCAGCATATTACAAAGCTAAAGCGCTTAGTAGAGCAGATTACGATTTGCTATGACGGTGATAATGCTGGTTTTGACGCGGCAAAAAGAGCGGCACAACTACTGCAAGCAGAACGAATGAAAGTGAATATCGCGGTGTTACCAGATAAGCTAGATCCTGATGAGTACATTCGTAGTTTAGGTGGACAAGCATTTAAGGAACAAATTTTGGAAAACCCACATGCGTATATTGCTTTTATGATGATGCATGCTAGACGAAATAAGAACTTTCAATTTGAAAATGATACGCTTCAATATATCCAAGAAGTCCTTGAACAACTGATTGGCAGATCCTCTCCAGTTGAACGAGATTTGTATATACGGCAGCTATCCACTCAAACAAATATCTCGGAAGAAGCGATATATGCACAATTCCGAAAGTTAGAGGCTAATCAGGTACGTTCTGCAAAAGTAGAAATGCCCGTTCCGCCTTCAATGCCAGTCACGCAGCAGCAAAAGCCTATGGACGCAGCTGAACGTGCCGAACGTTTATTACTCGCACATATGCTTCATAATATAGATGTAGTGGACAGGGTATTACGTAGTGAGCAAAAAGAGCCATTTGTCCGAGATGCCTATATGGCAGTTTTTGTTCGCTTAGTAGGTTTTTATGAGGAATATGGTCATCCTGATTATCAACGATTTGTTGAGATATTAGATGACGCTGAATTACGCAAAATTGTCATGGAAGCAGCTTTAGTAGAGAGAGATCCAGACCAAGCTGAAGCAGAGGTTACAGACTCTATACGTCAGTTGCAAAAATATAGAATTGAGCAGGAAATTCAACAAAAGATGCATGAGTCAAAGGAAGCGGAGAAGATGCATGAGTATGCGCGTGCACTTGAAATCGCCCAACAGATTATTCATTTAAGAAAATCGTTATCGGCGATTTAACCCGATTCGGTTGTTTAGAAGGAGGAAGGTTTATGGCGGACAAGTCAGAACGTTCAAAAGAGATAGAAGTAGAAATTACATTAGATGAAGCCAAAAAGTTACTGCAGGAAAAAGCGAAAACAGATGGTGAAATTTCAATGAAAGAGATTTCAGAGAAGCTAGCTCAGTATGAACTAGAAAATGAAGAGGTTTTCCATTTTGCTGAGGATCTTGAAAAGCATAAAGACATTCAAATTATTGGAAAAGAAGAATTTGAAGAAGAAAGCTTGATGAAAGAAGAAGCAAATGAAGAGACTTTTGACTTAAATGATTTGAGCGTACCACCAGGCGTAAAAATAAATGACCCTGTTCGTATGTACTTAAAAGAAATTGGTCGAGTTGATTTACTGTCTGCAGAGCAAGAAATTGCATTAGCGGAACGTATTGAACAAGGCGACGAGGAAGCTCGTAAACGTCTAGCAGAAGCAAACTTACGACTTGTGGTTTCGATTGCGAAGCGTTATGTAGGACGAGGTATGCTATTCCTTGACTTAATTCAGGAGGGGAATATGGGTCTTATTAAGGCAGTTGAGAAATTTGACTACCGCAAAGGCTTTAAATTTTCCACGTATGCGACATGGTGGATTCGCCAAGCAATCACACGCGCAATTGCCGACCAAGCACGTACGATTCGTATACCAGTGCATATGGTAGAAACAATAAATAAATTAATTCGTGTACAACGCCAATTATTACAGGACTTAGGTCGCGAACCATCTCCAGAAGAAATTGGGGAAGAAATGGATTTAACACCTGAAAAGGTACGTGAAATTTTAAAAATTGCACAAGAACCAGTATCTCTTGAAACACCAATTGGAGAAGAAGATGATTCACATTTAGGCGACTTTATTGAGGATTCTGAAGCTCAATCTCCATCTGACCATGCAGCATATGAATTATTAAAAGAGCAATTAGAGGATGTGTTAGATACATTAACTGACCGTGAAGAAAATGTTCTACGTTTACGCTTCGGTTTAGATGATGGTCGCACACGTACTTTAGAAGAAGTAGGGAAAGTATTTGGTGTAACTCGTGAACGTATTCGCCAAATAGAAGCAAAGGCACTTAGAAAATTACGCCACCCTTCTCGCAGTAAACGTTTAAAAGATTTCTTAGAATAAACATGAAAAAATGGAGCTGACTGATTAGTGATAACTAATTGGCTGGCTCTTTTTTATCTTATTTCAGCAAATCATTACTGTGCGAAAGCGAAGCGACAGCAACAAATCATTACTGTGCGAAAGCGAAGCGACAGCAACAAACGTTTTTGTACCGAAAACGAATCGTCAGGTATAGAATACCTTCATCTCTACAGGTGGCGAGATGAATGTGTTTTTTTATTCAGCGTGCTGAATCAAGATAAAGCAATACAGCGGATGAATGATCTTTGAAAAGCTTGGACGCAATTGCTCTGGGCGTAATTGATTGTATGGAAATAATAATAAATTGACAAACCGAGAGAGCTTAAAAATACATAATAAGCATGAGTTAAATCGAATATTTTTGTTACTTTCTACAGATGTGCTTTTTAGAATTGTGAGATAAAATTGTAATAACAACCATTATTAAGCAATGTTTGGAGCAAATACTATGACAAATCCTCGGAAAAAAATAATCTTAAATGAGATTTTGTTTTGGAAGCAGAATAAGCTATTACCAGAGCATTACTGCGACTTTTTAGCAGCTCTATATGCAGAGGGAGCAGATGTAGAGGAGTTAGATCCTGTGCATCATAAGCAAGCAGTGCTACCCTCAGAAAAGAGAAAAATGTTTCTTTTAATAGTGGGTATATGTATTGCCATAATTGCTCTTCTATTTATCTATTTTACAATCTCCTCATTAACGTTAATTTTAACAGTTATTGTAGGAATTGCTGCACTTATCTTATTCATTATGGCATTTCGAATGGTGAAAAAAAATAATTTATTAACACCCATTTTCCACTTGTTAGCAGCTATTTTATTGTTTAGTATGTCTATTCGAATTTACACTACATATTTCAATGGAAATAATATAGCCTTATTTTGCTTAATTGCAGCAAATTGCGGAGTTTGGCTTTGGTCAGGTATTAAAATGAAGTTACTGTATTATACAGTCTCTGGAGTTTTAGGACTATTAGCATTGATTGGTTATTATATCATAAATTTATTATGAAACATTTAAGAATCTATACGCTTATAGCGATAGATTCTTTTTTATCTTGATTTTAGAAAAAATCTAGAATCATTTGCGCTGAGCGTATTTGCTATTTAGTGTTTTTCTAAAAAAGTAGTATGACTTTATTAAAAAAGATTTTAAGAAAAAATTCAGGGTAAAAAGCAGAATTTAAAATATATTAAGATAATAGTATGGCTTATTCAACTTGATGATTTCAAGAATAAATGTTCATTGAAGAAAAATACATTTTTAAGTATATGTAAGAGTATATAGTGGAAAGCTAACTACAAGAATGAAGAGCAAAGATTAATTGTTAAATGGTATTAGATGGACCAAAAATTGGTGATGGCAAGACATATTTTATCCAATAGATACAGAAATGTCGAATTTGTTACAAACAAAGGAAAACTTAGCGAATAGGGCTTTTCGTTTCTTGGTTAATGCAGTACAATATTAGATGTTGACTGATTCTATATTATAATAGAAGTAGATTTACAATGAGGAGGGGAAACATATGAAAAACAATCCAGTCGTTCCTTACATCTTAATTTTAGCATTTGGTATTGGTCTTATTTTCTTCATGTCTTTAACAGGCGAAGAGAACAAAAAAGAAATTGCTGCTGAAAAAGAAGGCGGTGGCGAAACTACAGAGGCTACTGATGATGGTTCTGCATTAGTACAATCTTGTATCGGCTGTCATGGCGGTGACTTAACTGGTAGTGTGGGTCCAAACCTACATGGCTTAGATGAAGCTCGTATCGTAGACGTTTTAACAAACGGTATTGAAGGTACACCGATGACACCTGGAATGAAAAACGAAGCGGAAGCAAAAGCAATCGCTGAGTACATTTCAACTCTAAAATAATTTGAAAAGTAGCTGTACTGAAAGCGTTTAACGTACTTAGTACAGCTATATTTATTTCTGGTAATAAACAATGGAGTTGCTCAAATTAGAGACAACTCCATTTGTTTTTTTGCATGATTTCATACATACTATTAAAGGACTCTATTTAAGGCAGGCGGGAAAACATGAATGCACAAAAACTATCAAAACGATTAGAAACAGTAGCAAAATTTGTTCCAACAGGTGCGGTTGTAGCTGATATTGGCAGTGACCATGCATATTTACCATGCTACTTGATTCACAAGGGAATTGCCTCTTATGCGGTCGCAGGCGAAGTTGTAAAAGGACCTTATGAATCAGCAGTTGGACAGGTACAAAAAGAAGGTTTATCAGAAAAAATTAAGGTACGACTTGCCAATGGTCTAGCAGCAGTAGAAGAAGATGATCATGTAGATACTATTACAATTGCTGGAATGGGCGGTCCTCTCATTGTATCTATATTAGAAAAGCATCCAGAAAAGCTACTTGGAGTTACGCGCCTTATTTTGCAACCAAATATTCATGCCAAGGTGATTCGAGAGTGGGCTTTAGCACATAATTGGGCTATTCTTGATGAAGAGATTTTAGAGGAAGATGATAAAATTTATGAGATACTTGTTTTGCAAAGAAGTCAGATGGAGTTAACGGAACTAGAAGTTTTAGTTGGACCGAAATTAATGCAGCGAAAATCAGCAACTTTTATCAAAAAATGGTCACGTGAAAAGGAAAATTGGCAACGTGTATTACAGTCTATTGAAGGGGCGGATCAAACGCCTGAAATTGACGAAAAACGTGCAGAACTAGAAACTTTAATTCAATTAGTGGAGGGAGTTCTGTGAGATGAAAATGGTAAATGGACAAGAAATTATACAATTATTCGAATCATGGTCACCTAAAAAGCTTGCTTGTATGGAAAATGATCCAATTGGGCTTGCGATTGGCACCTTAAACAAACCTGTAAATAAAGTATTAGTTACATTAGATGTGAATGAAGCCGTAGCTGATGAAGCCATTGCGCAAGGCTGTGAGCTTATAATAGCCCATCATCCTCCTATTTTCAGACGTTTGGCGAATATTTGTACGGATCATCCAACTGGACGTTTATATGAGAAGCTCCTAAAAAATGATATAGCCGTATATGCAGCACATACCAATCTCGATGTAGCTGAAGGCGGTGTTAACGACTTATTAGCAGATGCACTTCAGCTTGAAAATCGTTCCATCTTAGAGGAAACGTATGCGGAAAATTTGTTAAAGCTAGCTGTTTTTATTCCAACGGCCAATGTCGAAGATTTGCGTAAAGCATTAGCGAAGGCAGGAGCAGGTCGTATAGGTGATTATGAAGCGTGCAGTTATACAACTATGGGGGAAGGGCGTTTTCGTGCACTAGCAGATGCCAATCCGTATGTAGGTTCAATAGGGGAAGTCCATGTTGAAGAAGAGTTGAAGGTAGAGGTTGTATTGCCCGAATCTATTAAAAACCGTGTATTGAAAGCCATGTTACAAGTACATCCATATGAGGAACCTGCCTATGATATTATTCGCTTAGACCAGCAGACAAATGTCATGGGATTAGGGCGAGTAGGTTACTTGCAACAGGAACTAACACTTCATGATTTTGCGCAATTTGTGAAGCAGCAGCTAGATGTACCCGCTGTTCGTGTTGTAGGTGATTTACAGTCAAAAGTAAAAAAAGTAGCGCTAGTTGGTGGGGATGGCAATAAATATATTTATGCTGCTAAGCGTGCAGGCGCAGATGTATTTTTAACGGGAGATATGTATTTCCATATGGCACAAGATGCACAGGCGATTGACTTGCAGATTGTAGATCCTGGTCATCATGTTGAAAAAGTGATGATTGCGGGCGTAGCGAAAAAGATGACGAAAATGTGTGAAGATAAAAAATATACGGTAGAATTTGTACAATCTACTATTCATACAGAACCGTTTCTGTTCGTATAAGAGAGGGGAATAGATGTGGCAAGTGATGGGCCTACAGCTAATAAGTCCGGAAAGTTATGGGTAATGATTGGTTTAATGATTGCTGTATTTGGTTTAGGAATGACATTTATGACAAATACGATGAATGCCAAAAAAATTGATGCCATGACAGAGCAGTGTGATAAAGATGGTGGAGAAGCTATTGTCTCCAAGGAAAAAAATTTTCTATCAACAAGCTATTCTTTTAAATGTGAACAGTAAGATAAATGAAATATATATTGTAGAAAAAGAAATGGTTTCCGTAGAGTAAGGCGAGTGAAACAGAAATTATATGTCATCGACACAATCTTTTTCAAAATAAAAAGGCTGAATTATACTGTTTAATTCAGTCTTTTTGTGTATATATATAGATAAAGTTTATAGTGTTATGATGATTGAGAAAATAGTAGAGGAGAGTTTTTGCATGTTTATTCGACTGACTAAAGAGCAGCAAGAATTAGTTATAGCAGATATACAACGATTCTTCTATAACAATCGAGATGAGGATATTACAGAATTTGAAGCGGAGAGATTTTTTGATTTTATAAAGGAATACATTGCTCCGCATATTTATAATGCTGCTATCTCTGATGCAAAATATGCGATAGAAAGACAATATGCATCGATGGAGGATGAGCTTGCAGCATTAGAAAGACCCATTAAGATAAAATAAATGTATTGAATAAAGCAATGTATTCCTGTACAGGATGTCTAAGAGTGCTAATTTATTCTGTTGGAATGCCAATGAATAATTGGAGCCATCTATTTTGGGATGAAAGAGGAGGAGCATGGTGTTGAAAATAGGAATTATTTTAGGAAGTACGCGTGAGGGTCGTTTAAGTCCACAGGTAGGAGAATGGGTAAAGAAAGTGGCTGAAAAACGTAGTGATGCAGACTATGAAGTCATTGATATTGCTGATTTTAAGCTGCCACTTCTAGGTGAGCCAGGAGGAGATGCTTCTGGTGCTGCTGCATGGTCCCAAAGAGTTGCAGCTTGTGATGGCTTTGTATTTATTGTTGCAGAATATAACCACTCCATTACGGGGGCATTAAAAAATGCATTAGATTATTTACGTGAGGAATGGAATAACAAGGCTGCTGGTATTGTTTCTTATGGCTCTGTAGGCGGAGCAAGGGCCGCTGAACATTTACGTGGCATTCTTGGCGAATTATTAGTAGCAGATGTCCGTGTACATCCCGCACTATCTTTATTTACTGACTTTGAAAACGGCACAACATTCAAACCAAAAGAGGTACAGGCAGACTCTGTAAAGCAAATGTTAGATCAGCTTATCCCTTGGGCAACTGCATTAAAAACAATTCGATAAGAGCGTGAAGCAGTATGTTCTGTAAGTGTACATACTGCTTTTTATATGCAATGAATATCTTGGGAAATGATTGTTCCTAGCTTGTTATATACCATTTTTCGAAAAATAGGGCTGTATGGAAGGAATGACTAGTATGAATGTTCTGGCCATATATAAAGAAACCAGAATTTAGTACTGAATTTTAGTTTATTTAGAAATACATGGAACTTTTCTTGTGGTAGATTCGTATCCATTAATATAAGATAATTAATTGAAATAAGAAGAATTGGGGTATGAGACGTGGCACAAAATCAAAATGAACTTTGGGCATGGATTAAAACAATTGTATTAGCCATTATTTTTACGATGGGGATTCGTTATTTTCTTTTTTCTCCTGTAGTTGTAGAAGGAGCCTCCATGATGCCAACTTTTGAAGATGGTGATAAAGTTATCGTAAATAAAGTAGGTCCGAAAATTTCAGATTATCAACGCTTTGATGTGATTGTCTTTAAGGCGAGTGAAAAAGAACATTATATTAAGAGAATTATCGGGTTACCAGGAGATCATATAGCCTATAAAGATGATGTTTTGTACATAAATGGCAAGGCCAATGAAGAACCTTATTTAACAAAGTATAAAGAAGCATTGCTGGATAAAGGCGATTTTACCTATGATTTTACTTTAGAGGAGCAATTAGGTGAAAAGATTGTACCAGAGGGTCATTTTTTTGTTCTTGGTGATAATCGTCGAAGAAGTATAGATAGTCGAGATCAAACAGTCGGATTTGTTGCACAGGATGAAATTTTGGGGACAGCAGGTTTGGTATTATGGCCATTTGATCGAATTGGTAGTACACACTAGCTAGTAGAAAAGAGGAAATGATAAAAATGGTGACAGTCTATCATTATGATGCATTTAGTACAATCCCTAATAAGGGAAATCCAGCAGGTGTTGTGGTAGAGGGAGATTCATATAGCGATGATGAGATGCAGGCGATTGCAAAGCAAGTAGGCTTTAATGAAACAGCATTTGCCCTAAAATCTGAGCGAGCAGATTTACGAATACGTTATTTTACGCCAGGTCATGAAGTAAATCTGTGTGGGCATGCTACAATGGCAACGATTTATGCGCTATAAACAAAAGGTCTATTAGAGAATAAGCGAGTTTTTACCATTGAAACAAAGGCTGGCATCCTTCCAATTGAAATAACGGAGCAAAAATCAGGAGACATTTACATGACCATGCAACATGCAGCACCTCAGTTTGTAGCCTTTAACGGTTCAAAAGCCGAGCTTGCACAATCTATTGGACTACAAGAGGAAGCTATACATCCAGAGTTACCAATTGTTTATGGCAGTACAGGTCTTTGGACATTGCTTATACCGATTAAAAACTTAGAATTTTTTAAAGCGATGGCACCACAAACAGCTACATTTCCGACTATATTAAAGGAAATGCCAAAAGCATCCTTACATCCATTTTGCTTAGAGGCATTTGATAAACATGCCGATATGCATGCAAGACATTTTTCTTCTCCTTATTCAGGAACAATTGAAGATATTACAACAGGTACTGCATCCGGTGTGATGGGTGCCTATCACGCAACCTATATTGAACAGCAAACACAAAGTGAAAAGACACTTATCGTCGAACAGGGTCAGGAACTTGAGAAGGATGGACGTGTGCATGTGCATGTAAAAAATGATAACGGGAAATTAACTATTTCGATTACAGGTACTGCTGTCTATGTGAAGGAATTAGATATCTCCTTGAAATAAAGTTGTACCGCTTAACTCCGTTGGATGTACTTTGTCTAAAGTAATTAAGTTGAAAATAGTATTTTGTAAAATAGATAAACTCAATAATATACACAGTAATCGGAGAGAAATCAATATTGAAAAAGTTAATAACTACCATTTTAAAAACGGTTATCTTTTTTGTTGGATGGGCAATTTTAATTTCTTTTGCACCCGATATACAAACAAATAATAAGGCATTATTACGATTATGGTGGGAATTCGTACCACTTTCTTTAGTAGTTTTATTTTCTTTTATTTTTGTTTTAGTAATAGAAAAGGATAAAATTAAGATCCCCTTAGCTTCAAGATTCTTTAAAAATTCTCTGATAGGTGTTGTAATAGGTTTCTTATGGTTGGGTAGTGTGGTAGCTGTTCTTTTACTTACAAGGACAATGAATATACATGACCAAAACAATATTGATTACATATGGATTTGGATTTTGGCATCACTATTGAATTCTGTAATGCAAGAATTGCTGATGAGAGGTTATCTATATCAATTATGGAAGCAAAAATATAATGTAGTTGTGGCAACGGTTTTAACTACTATTTTATTTTCTGCGATGCATGGTGGAGCATTTGAAGCAGGTATTATACCGGTGCTTAATGTTGTTACAATGAGTATACTTGTAACATTACTATTAGAATACACAGGCACAATAATAGCACCAATAATTGCTCATTTCACTTGGAATACAATTGGAGCAATTATATTTGGCGGTGTTTCTTTGGCAAGTGATTATCCAAATATCTTCAACAGTACATTTCAAGGAAATCCATTACTATCAGGTGGCATTTATAAAATTGAAGGCAGTATTATCGTCTTAGCTGTTAATTTAATTCTAATTACATACTTGTTTATAATAAATAAAAGAGTGTCTAGCAATAAGGTTGCTTCTAAGATTGAGCATGATTGTGGAGCTTCACATTTCTAAATGATTAAATTTTTTAAAATAGTCTCCATAGAAAGAATTTGTTTTAATCATTCTTTTTTCAGAACAGGCTCTCTTAATTTTACATAAAAAGTGGGTATCCGAGTTATTTTTGATTAAATTTTATTTTAAAACAACATCTAACTCATAAAAAAAAAGGGGTAGCTCAAGTATTCAGTACTTAGAAGCTACTCTCGTTGACATTTTTTTAATTAATGTTTAATTTCTTCAATGACTTTTTCTTTTAAATCGGCATCCATAGAGGAAAGCTTCACATTATTTGTAAGACGTTCTTTTAACTCTCGATCAGTCATAATGCCACGTTCCTCTAAGATTTGAACAAGAAGATTTAAAGTCATTAAATTTTTAATCTCTGCTGCCTTTGAATCCATATAAACCCCTCCAAAAGTATAGTAAATCTACTCTTTTAGTGTACTCCTATTTTGAAGAGACTGTATAAAATGGGCAAAACAAAGCGAATATATTTTGTGTTCCGGAATATCTGGAATAATTCTAGCATGTAAAAGCTTTTGGAGATTTCAACTACCTTATTTTGAATGAGAGGTCCTTCTTTAATTATTTAATAAGAATAAAGTTTGATAAAGCGTTGCTAGTAAAGCGACAAAAAGTGTATCATCGGAGTCGAAAAGCTTAAATGCTATTCCTGTACGCACTAGTTCAGTTTCTATATTACAAGCACTTGCTATTTTTTCATCATTGCAATATAAATAGGCGGTTGAAGTAAAATCCTTTTCAAAGCGAAAAATGAGTCCGTCCATTGTAAACGAATAGGAGGATTCAAGTAGCTGCACGGTCTTGCGTTGAATTGGTAGGGTAGTTCCATCTGGCATCACAAGTTGATGGCTAACCCCCTTCGTTAAGAGAGTGGATTGCACTTGAAAAAGCGGTGCTCCTAAGGTAGTGCGAGTTTCATAATGATGTGGTAAGGATTGCTGTGCAGCTACTAGCATAACTGCATTGATAACTTTTCCAAAGGATGAACGTTCAATCTTTTGCAATACACATACTGCTTCATTTCGTTCATTAATAATAGGGATATGTGAAAAGCTTTCGAATGCTTTCGGAAAGGTAAGTGTAAATGTAGCCATAAAAAGCCTCCAATCTACTAGACTATACGATGAAACCTAATCCTAGGTTTCATCTTTTTATAAATATTATTTTGATATAAGAGATGAAAAAGAATGAACTAAAAATAGCTGACCATTGATGTGAAAATTACATCGATGGTCAGCTTTTAATATTATTGTATTGTTACTTCACCTGCAAGAGCGCGCTTTTCTTGCTCTGGATCGAATTCTTTTTCCATTTTTGAAACAACAACTGTTGCAACACCATTACCAATTAAGTTTGTTACGGCACGAGCCTCTGACATAAAACGATCGACCCCGATTAAAAGTGCAATCCCTTCCACTGGAATCATAGGGAATGCTGCTAGTGTTGCTGCGAGCGTAATGAAGCCTGAGCCCGTTACACCAGCCGCTCCTTTAGATGTCAGCATTAAAATGGCTAATAATGTAATTTGATGCCAAATGTCTAATTCCACGCCATAAGCTTGAGCTATAAATATTGCTGCCATGGATAAGTAAATAGATGTACCATCTAAATTAAAGGAATACCCTGTTGGCACAACAAGACCAACAACTTGTTTGGAGCAGCCATAGTTTTCTAGCTTACGCATCATCGAAGGTAATGCTGATTCTGATGAGGATGTCCCAATAACAATAAAGATTTCATCCTTAATATATTTAATAAACTTAAAAATACTAAAGCCAAAATAGTGTGTAATCAGACCGATAATGACTACGATAAAGATAAACATCGTGATATAAACAGACAGCATTAAAAATCCTAAGTTTCCAAGTGATTTTATACCGAAATTTCCAATTGTATAGCTCATGGCACCAAATGCACCAATAGGGGAAATCTTCATAACCATATTAACAATTTTAAAGAAAATATCTGCTACTTGTTCGAAAAATTTAATAACAGGTTTTGCTGGCTCACCAATCGCAGCAGCAGCTAGCCCAAATAAAACTGCTGAGAACAGCACTGGTAGTAATTCACCGTTAGCAAGTGCGCCAACAACGTTATCAGGAATAATTTGCATGATAAATGCACCGAAGCCATGCTCCGCGGCAGCAGCTTGTTGTGTATATTGAGACACATCTGCAGCGTTTGCAGCATCTGTATTAAAGCCCTTACCTGGTTGTACAATATTGACAACGAGTAAGCCAATTGCTAGTGCAAAAGTAGAGACGATCTCAAAATAAATTAAGGCCTTCCCTCCGATTTTCCCAACCTTTTTTACATCGCCCATACTTCCAATTCCAATAACAACTGTTAAGAAAATGATAGGAGCTATTAACATTTTAATTAATTTAATAAAAATATCGGCTAATATTTTTAACTTCGCTCCAAACTCTGGGAACATGGCACCGACAATTATACCAAGTACAATAGCTATCAGTACTTGTACGGTTAAGTTTTTTAAATTTATACGCATAAAGTTCTCCCCCTACAACATTAGTGACTATTGTGTGAACGCTTTCATGTGGTTATCATAGCTGAAATTTTCCGACAATAGTTTTTATGACCGTAATGTTTCTATTGTTCATTTTGTTCATTCTTAGTTGAAAAGGGTAAGAAATCAGTATTTGCAAGGATTAAAAGCTGTTTTATAGTAGATTTGAAATTGAAGAATCTATTATAATACAAAAGAAAAATTCCTCACGATTAGTGAGGATTTATCATTAATGAACAAAAGTATTTAAGGAGCAACGATTTTTTCAATTCTCGATAAGACATCATCATTTTGTATATTGGTTTTATAAAAGTCATAGACAGGTGCAAGCTTTTCTTTAAATCGTTGTCGTTCCTCACTACTCATCGTGGAAATTTCAAAGCCTTCTTGCTGCTCTAGCTTTCGTAAATCCTTTTCATTCATCATAACGGCTTGTTCAAATTGCCAATCTGTTGTTTCCTTCATAGCCTCCATAATCTGCTTTTGAGTCTTTACAGGTAGAGACTTCCAGAAGGTTTCATTCATGAGAACAGCATACCCTAAAATCCCATGCTGTGTTAATGTCATATGTTTTTGTACCTTATAAAAGCCTTTAGAGTAAATATTAGATGCTGTATTTTCCTGTGCATCAATGGCATGTGATTCAAGGTCCGTAAAAACCTCACTAAAGGAAATCGGAATAGGCGTTGCTCCAACAGACTCAAATTGCTTCTCAAGTGTTTTACTTGGCATTGTTCGGACACGTAAGCCTTTTAGATCCTCGAATGTATGAATAGGATAATCAACAGAGGTTAAATGTTTAAAGCCATTGTGCCAGAAGCTAAGTCCCTTTATTTGAAAGGGTTCAAGCTCATTTAATAGCTGTTCGCCAATTGAGCCAGTAAGAACGTCATGGACTTCATCATCTGTATTAAAAAGATAGGGTAAATCTAGAACCTGCCAGTTTGGTACATAGGCTGTCATTTTAGAGAAAGTAGGGATAATCATTTCTACTTCTCCGTTTTGTAATGCTTGAAATTCATTTTCATCATTAAATAAGGAGGAGTTTGGGTAGACATGTACCTTTACCTCACCATTTGTTTTTTCCTCAACAAGTTCTGCGAATTTACTTGCAGCCTGTCCCTTCGGTGTATTTTCTGCTACTACGTGACTTAAATGAATGGTAATTTGTGTATCCAAGCCTTTTTGTTCATCGTCGTAGGGAAGGGGGGTAGCGAATAGTAGGCCTTGTTGTACGCCAATCACGATTGTTAATAGTAAAACGGTTGCTATTGTTCCAATAATAAATTTTTTCATCTATTACACCCAATTAATTCGTATTTTCTGATGTTTTTGTTATTCTAACATATGAAGTAAGCTAAAATATAGTTAGAGGGAGGCGTTTACATCTTGAAATTTCAAAAGTTATCAATGAGAAGAAAGATCATGTCTCTGACTTTTTTTATTCTCATGCTTTCCTTTAGTATTGGTGGTACATTTTTGCTAGGATTCGTAATGAATGAGCAGAAGGATAAGCTAGGAAATCAGGCGTTGCTTGTGGCAAAAACCGTATCACAGCTTCCTGAATTGAAAACATATATTCCTGGTCTTGATTTTAATGAGGCAACAGCGCATATTAATCCTGTTGTGGAAGAAATACGCGATATAAATGGTGCACAATATATTGTTGTCCTAGATATGCAAAGACGCAAGTATTCACATCCGAATTCAGAGGAGATAGGTCGGATTTCGCAATCAGGAGATTTGAATGCCGCCTTTTCTGAACATTATTATACATCAATTGCACAAGGAGAGCATGGCGATATGGTGCGCGCATTTGTACCTATTATGAATAATGAGGGTAAACAATTAGGTGTTGTAATAGTTGGTTATAGTGTTTTAACGATTACTGAATTACTACAATCTATCCAAAAGGAGTTAATCATTACAATTTTCTTGTCTCTTCTATTTAGTGCATGGGGTGCCCATAATTTAGGACTTCATATGAAAAAGCAAATGTTTGGGTTAGAGCCGCATGAGATTGCTAAAATGTATGTGGAGCGAACAGAAACCTTTAATGCCATGCATGAAGGAATTATTGCAATAGATAACGATTTAACGATAACTATATTTAATGAAAAAGCATGTGATATATTAGGTGTTTATGAACAGCCTTCATCATTAATTGGAAAGAAAATTTATGAGGTGTTACCTGACACGCGCTTACCAGAAATTTTGGAGCTTGATCAGCCTCTTTTCAATCGTGAGCTGTATATTAATGGACATAGTATTATGAGCAATCGTATTCCAATACAAGTCAATGGAAAAACAGTTGGAGCGGTGGCCATGTTTAAGGATCGTACAGAAGTGAAAAAGCTTGCAGAAGAATTAACTGGTGTAAAGGCATTTGTACAGGCATTACGTGTACAAACACATGAGCATAAAAATAAATTACACACCATTGCAGGACTTTTACAGCTGGGACATCACGAACAGGCACTTTCTTATTTAACACAAGTGAAGGAAGAACATGATGAAATTACAAATTTTTTAAATGAACGAATTAAAAATGAAAATATTTCAGGCTTATTGCTTAGTAAAATTTCCTATGCAAAGGAGCAGGGAATCCGGTTAGAGATAGATCGAGAAAGTCATCTGACTGTATTTCCAAAAAATTTAGATCACCATGATTTCGTCATTTTATTTGGCAATTTAATCGAAAATGCCTTTGATGCATTAAAGGATACGCCGCTGGATGAAAAAATTGTGCATGTGTCTGTTGATGAGGATGAAGATGTATTGGCAATCTTAGTAACAGATAATGGTATAGGCATGACAGAAGAGGTAAGGACTCATATTTTTGATAATGGTTTTTCGACAAAAGAGAAAAAAGGGCGAGGAATTGGCCTGTATTTAATTCAAGAAATTGTACAGAAGGGTCAGGGGGATATTGAGGTTATTAGTGAGCCTCATAAAGGAACCAGCTTTTTAATAACATTTTATTATTCCTAAAGCCCAGAGGTATAAGTGATTAAAACTGAAAGCTCTTCGCTTCAATGGGTGACCTCTCAATATAGGAGAGCAAGTGATTAAAATTTTGAATTACGGTAACGGAGGGTTGACAGTGACACAGATAAAGGTGCTCTTAATAGAAGATGATCCGATGGTGCGAGAGGTGAATCGTCAATTTATTGAAAAGGTAGCGGGGTTTGAAGTGATAGGTCAAGCATCAAATGGTGTTGAGGGAATAGCTCAAATACGTAAGCTTGCACCTGATTTAGTATTCATGGATATTTTTATGCCGGAGCAGGATGGAATTACAAGTTTGCGAAAAATACGTGAGCTGAATTTATCAGTGGATGTTATTACTGTAACTGCTGCAAATGATATGAAAACGGTGAAACAGATCTTGCATCTAGGTGTCTTCGATTATATTATGAAGCCCTTTTCATTTGAACGCGTGCAAGGAACACTTGAAAATTATTTGCGTTTTAAAAGACAAATGCAAAAAGAGCGTGAGCTAACACAGGGAGAACTTGATCAGTTATTTCATTATCAGGGTGGGCAAAATGAGATTGAGCAGCCAACTATGATGCACTTAGAAAAAAACTTACCAAAGGGTTTTAATCGAGCCACACTCGAAAAAGTTATGCACTATTTGCATTCCGTAGAGGGAGCATCGGCTGAAGAAGTTGCAAGTGGTGTAGGTATTGCACGTGTTACAGCCCGAAGATATTTAGATTATTTAGAGAAGCAAGAAGAGATTACGATGGATGTGCATTATGGTGGCATTGGTCGTCCTATCAATTATTATTTTAGTAAATAACAGAAAAAACCTGATTGTGTTTAGGCAATCAGGTTTTAAGTATTTTAGTACGGCATAATTTTTTCTACAGGCTTTGGTGTCTTAATTTTAGGTAAAATTTTATCTAGTGTAACTGTACGTTTAATGACATGTGTAGTTTCATCATGTTCGTCGAACTGTTCAAGGAATGAAATGACCTCTTTGACAATCGGTGTAGGCGTTGAAGCACCTGCTGTGACAGCAACGGTATTAATGCCTGTTAACCATTCAACTCTTAGTTCAGAAACATCTGCAATTCGATAGGATGGTGTCCCTGCGATTTCAACAGACACCTGTGTTAAACGATTTGAGTTATTGGATTTTGGGTCACCAACTACAATAAGTAAATCGGCCTCCCCTGCTTGTTTAGCAACTGCTTCTTGGCGTACCTGCGTTGCTAAACAAATTTCTTTATGGACTTCAATATGTGGGAATTTTTCTTTTAAACTATCCATTAAATGAGCAACATCCCATTGACTCATAGTTGTTTGATTGGTTACCAGTAATTTATCATTTGTTAAATGTAATGCATCAATATCATTGGAAGATTGCACTAAATGTACATGCTCTGGTGCAACGCCGATTGCTCCTTCAGGTTCAGGATGCCCTTTTTTACCAATATAAATAATATCATAGCCTTGTGCTGATTTTTCACGAATTAAATCGTGCGTAACTGTTACGTCAGGACATGTAGCATCAATGGATACTAAACCTTTTTGCTTCGCAATTTCACGAATTTCAGGTGAAACGCCATGAGCTGTGAAAATAACAGTGCCAGTTTCAACCTGTTTTATGATTTCTAAACGATTATCACCATCTAATGTGATGATGCCATCCTCTGCAAAGGCATCTGTGACATGTTTATTATGCACAATCATCCCTAAAATGTAGATAGGTCTTGGTAATGTTTTATCGAGTGCGGCGTTACGAGCGATTACCATCGCATCAACAACACCGTAGCAATAGCCACGTGGATTAATTTTTAATACTTGCATGGTTGTGACTCCTTTCAAGCTTACCTACCTACATTATAACGGACAGGGGCGACGAATACAAAGAAACGTTCATCTACATAGGAGGCTGGAAAATACGTGGTTTGGATGGAATTGGATCTGGCGGAGTGAATGATGCATTTTGTCGAGAAGACCTTCCGCTTTTTGTAGAACCTGCTCCATCACTCGCTGTAGCTTTAGCTGCCCCAGTCTTCTCTCCAGTAGATGGAAGACCTTGAAACCCTTTATACAATTTTAATAGGGAGGGAATATTTTTTACCATAGGCATGGCTTGTTGTATATAGGGTGTATAAGTTTTGGCTGAATTGAACAAGCTATTGGCTTGCTGTAAAAATGAGCCGATTTTAGAGGCTCCTTGAACTGGCGGCATCGGCATTTGCCCTCCGAAAGTCCCTATTCCGCTAGACATTGGAAAGCCACCCGGAATTCGTGGTTGAACTGGGAAGCCTCCAGGAGGTAAAAAGGACTGCGGTGACATCTGCTGTGTTGGCATTGGCATCGGCATTTGCATGGGCATTCTCATGCCGCCGGGATACATTGGGAACTGATAGGGTGGTCGAAATACCATAATGATCTCCTTTCAATACTTGTTTATCATTGATGACATACCTGATTATAGTTATGATATGCAGATGGCTATGCTAGCGTTCGACAAAGACAAAGAAAATACACGACCAATAATAGACTTTGTTCATCTTACCTATATACGTACTGTTAAATAGGAGTATTTCTCAAATCGTCACATTTTTTTTACTTTTCCGTCTACTCGCAGGGGTATAATGGATTACTAGTAGCTGCTTACTTATAGAAAAGTACTTGTAGGATTTATCTTCATTCAGCAGAAGACTTCTACCCCTATAGGTGGTGAGATAAATGCAGTGTTTTGGTTCCTTTTCAGTGGGTGTCCAAACACCTACTCAAATAGAGGAACTCAGTCTAAGAACGCCACGTCCTGTGGCAATTTATCTGTGCGAAAGCGAAGCGACAGCAACACGG
>NZ_JBXAPF010000041.1:0-46041 GCF_058803665.1 Lysinibacillus sp. GW821-FHT14F06 | reverse complement strand
GCTAACCTCTACTTCTGTCTTCGGGGTTCGGGACTTACACCCTATAGTTCATGCACATGCCGGGCGCACACAAAAAAGCATCGAGATGGAAAATCATCTCGATGCCTCTATACATATATGTATATCAAAATTTGACAAGCCCTAAACTAATCATCAGTGCACCATCAACCTTCTCCATCACTGCATGATCAAGCTGCGTAATACGATCCGTCAATCTTGACTTGTCGATTGTTCGCACTTGTTCGAGCAGAATAACCGAGTCACGTTCAAAACCATACTTTTCAGCATTGATTTCAACATGAGTCGGTAACTTTGCTTTCTGAATCTGTGCAGTTATAGCTGCGATGATGACAGTCGGACTGAATCGATTGCCAATATCATTTTGAATAATCAGCACCGGCCTAGTCCCTCCTTGCTCGGACCCAATTACCGGCGATAAATCTGCAAAAAAAACGTCACCACGTTTTACATTCAAAGTGTCATCCCCCGCTAACGAGACGCTCCACCATATGTTGTGCTTCATATTCCGCATGCAAGCATTCACTTGCAATCATCAGATTTATATGAGACATTTCAACATATCCTTTCATCATAGCTTCCCGTATTTGATTTGGTTGCTCCTGCATTAAAATATTGCGCGACAAAACACGCGCAAACGATTCACCTTCAATTACTTCCTTTGTTTGTAGAAATAGTCTGTCTTGAACAGCAATTGTAGCTTCTCTTAACTTTTTCTCGTACACAGCAAGCACCTCCAACGGAACCATCCACTTTTCATTACTACTCATTCTATCATTGAAAGATATTGTTGAAAAGACATGAAATGACAAAATATCTGACAATTTGAAGGACAAGTTGTAAAAATATGTAGGTTGTCGAAGGTATGTGCCGATTCATCTTATTGGCAACAATCAACAAATTAAGTTTTTGGTGAATTTATATTTTCTCCAGTGTTTATATTCACCAATTATGCAAGAAATTCTTTTGTTCAAATCTGTATAATATAACTATTTTGTGCTTGCTTAAGATCAATTAAATGTATATTCGAGGTACTCTTGCTGTAATAATGCATGGTACTTCGTAATTAATGGTTTCAAGTTTAACTGCCCATTCATCCATTGAAATGACATCATTCCCTTGATGGCCAATAAGTGTTACCTTCTCCCCTATAGCATATGCTTTTGGCAGGGCAACCATACATTGGTCCATACAAATTCGTCCGACTATTGGCATTCTTTGACCATCAATTAATACTTCTTGTCCACCTAATTTACGAATTACCCCATCTGCATAGCCAACTGGTATTGTCCCTATCCACATATCAGTTGAGGCAGCAAACGTAGCTCCATAGCCAACAGAATCACCTGCTTGTAATCGCTTCACATGGACAAGCTCGCTTTCAAGTGTAAACGCAGGCTGTAACTCGAAAGGAAGAATACCTTCCACATAAGGCGACGGTGATAATCCATACATTGAAATGCCGTATCTGACAGCATCATATTGTAAATGAGCATCTTTAACTAAAGATGCAGCCGTATTAGAGGCATGGACAAGTCTAGGCTTTTCAGGTAATACAGATAGGCATTGCTCAAAGAATTGAGCCTGTCTATCGAAGTAGGATGTATCCTCCTCATCTGCTGTTGCAAAATGTGTGAATATCCCATCAAGTTTCATATTATTTGCAGTTTGAATTGTTTGAGACAGCTCCAAAAGCTCTTGTATAGAGCGAACGCCGATTCTACCCATACCGCTATCTACTTTTATATGCAGTCGTAAGGGGTCAGCTTCATGTGCTATCAACAGAGCAGCATGCTGGACCCATTCACTTGCAAATACAGTAAGAATAATGCGCTTTTGAGCTGCAAAAGGTACAAACGAAACTGGAGATGCACCCAAAACTAGTATGTCAGGTTCTTCAAAATATGCTCGAATATGTAATGCTTCGTCAGGTGTTGCTACGGCAAGGATAGTTGCACCAGCTTCCAAGGCTGCTTTTGCAACAGCTACATCTCCATGACCATATGCATTGGCTTTTACTACAGCAATAATTTGAACATCTGGTCGAAGTAATCTTTTCAAATTTTGTACGTTTTGCTGGATTGCTTGTAAGTCTACAATTGCTTTTGTTGGTCTAAAATGTTGCTGTGTCATCATTAGGATACCCTCTTTATTTTTTATTAAAACATTATGTATTGCCATAATTTCGTTCCAATGCATAAGTTACTTCTTTAAATTCGCTTTTGCTAATTCCTATAATATACTATACAACTTAAAACTTTCTAAACAGTGTTTAATCACTATTTAGCTTAATAAGCTACAGCCTTCAGTATTAGAAAGCTGTAGCTGCAAAAAGTTACTTCATACTACTTATCGTCATAGAAGCAGCAACTTCTACCATTTCATCACGAGTTAATTTACTTGATGCAACAAAGAATGCAACTCCATCCTTTTCCCAACTAATAGATGTATCTGTAATTGCACCGATTGTAAAGCCTAAATCTACCGGATCACCTGGTGACGATACTGGTAACATCGCACTCTCTTTAGTAGCCGGCTGTTGCATAACTGTAAATGGCTTGTCACCCTCGAATGTTAAAATGACACGATCCATTCCATTCTCACGAATAACCTTTTCCTCAGTCATCTTCGTATTTTCCCAATTTACAACAGGGTAATTTGTTTGGAACTCTTTATTTTCAATTTCAGCACCTACTGCTTCTTTACCATCTTTTTCACCTTTATCATCCTTTTCTGGCGGAGCAGCTTGTTCACCTTTTGTTTGATCTGTTTCCGTAAATTGCTCAACTGCATATTCCTTGGCAGCATGTTGAACACCTAATTTTACATTTTTAAATGTAATACGTATCTGTTCTTCCTTTACATCATTCATTATGACTACGGAAGTTGGAAGCAATGTTTTCTTATCTACTGTAATCACCTGATGAGGCATACTATTTTTATAGCTATTTCTAGTAGCTGCTTCAAATATATATGCTTTTTCTTGCTCTTTCATGACTACATTTTTATCTTCAGCTAAATCTTCTGCCAGAGCACCTATTAAATATGCCTGACTGTTTTTCTTTGGCCAGTCACTTTGGAACTTATACATTTTGTTCAAAGTTGGTGTAACTACAAACACTCCATCTGCATTTCGTACTATCATCTGTGAAACATCTTTCCCACTTTCCACTACTTCTACTCGATAAAAATCAGGTTTAGTATGCCAAACTGTTACATCATATTTTCTTGGCTCTCCACCCGATTTAATCTCCATCGAGGCATTTAACTCATAACCATTTGTCTCTGCCCATTTACCGTTAACCTTCTTCAACACTTTTTCCTGTGAGGCTGTACCACACGCCGACAGAAGTAATATCGTACAAATTAAGACGAGCCATTTAACTATACGGTTGCCCACGCTTTCACCCTTTCTTCTTTCAAATCCACTACGACAATATATGAACCTTATTTGTCAGTTATGTCATCTGAAGAACAGGCAATATATTTATCTTCATTCAGCAGAAGACTCCCACCTCTACAAGTGGTGAGATGAATGCGGTTTTAGTTTCTTTTCAGTGGGTTTCCAAACACCTACTGAATGAAGATAAAGCCTCCGGGGGATGTCACGGATTTTCAAAGGAATGAATTGTGCAAGCACAATTCAAAATCCTGACGCAATTACGCCAAGGCGAAATTGACCTTTAATGTTCAAAATATTTACAGAAAGTAGAGCGTCTTTTATATGGTAGTACGATATTCACTATTACTTACAGCAGCAGTATTACTTGTGCTGCTGCATATTGCTTAGCATGTGTGATACTGACAAACCCATTTACAAGCTTTCCTTTAAAATATAAAACAGGATTCCCAGCTTCTCCTCTTAAAATTTCAATATCATGAAGCTTGCATTGCTCGCCAATACCCGTTCCTAGAGCCTTGGAAAATGCCTCTTTTGCAGCAAATCGCCCAGCTAAAAACTCTATTCTACGAGTTTCAGAGTGTGCCTCAAATAAAAGTCTTTCCTTTTCAGATAAAATCCGATCTTTAAATTTATTTGTGCGCGTCAGTGCCTTAGCAATACGATCAATTTCCACGATGTCGAGACCAATTCCTTTAATCATTTGAACTTCTCCTTTTCCTATTGCCAAAAAGCCATGTATAATAATTGTAAATTGAGGTGGAGCCATGTTTAGTAGAACAGAAAATTTTAAGCAATATACAAAGTATTACCCTGTTGTTTCTATGTTTATAGCGATTAATTTAATTTTTTATGTATTAACTATTTTACCTGGTATTGGGGTACTTGTATTAAATTACGGAATCCAAGTGAATTTCCTAATCCAGAACGGTGAATGGTGGCGTATTTTTTCTGCAATGTTTTTACATGCCGGCTTTTTACATGTGCTTTTTAATATGTTTTCATTGTATATATTTGGGCCAGAGCTTGAAAAAATCGCGGGTAAGGCACGTTTTATAACAATTTATTTATTATCCGGCATTGTAGGAAACATGGCGACCTATCTACTTAATGATAGTAGCTATGGTAGCCTTGGCGCAAGTGGGGCTATTTTTGGAATTTTTGGTGCTTTTGGGGCGCTTGTTTATTACACACGCCGCACAATGCCTATGCTTCGCAAGCTTATTTTGCCAATCATTGTAATCAGTGTCATTATGACTTTTATACAGCCAAATGTGAATGTCTATGCGCATTTAGGCGGCTTAGTAACTGGATTCGTTCTTGGGCTTATCTATTTACACCCCAAAAGAATTTTAAGCTGGCGTAAACAAAAGATGGCAGGTAAATAACAGGTACAAAGAGGAGAATCCTTAGTACATGGGATGCTCCTCTTAATTTATCTGTTATGGTAACATACCCAATTTCTATTTTATAAAACGGCAGTATTCTCGTTTGCTGATTTTAGTTTTTTCCATTCAGCTGCCGTTAATCCGTAAACAACTTGATCTACATAGTGATCATGTAACCACTCAGCATCTCTCAAACGGCCTTCCTCGTTAAAGCCAAGCACTTTTGGTATTGTACGGCTTCGAATATTCCCCACAGCAACACGTACTTCAATTCGATTTAACTTTAAATAACTAAAGGCATAGTCAATAAAAGCCTTCATTGAATTAGTAACTAACCCCTTACCAACAAATTCGTTTCCTAACCAATAACCAATACTCGTCCATCTATGCTGCCAATTCACTTGATGATAGCCAATGACTCCTGCAAGTTTTCCCTCATAATAAATCCCTGCTTGTATGCCATTATTATTTGCATATTGATGCATCGCATTTCTTACAAATCTTTCTGTATCCTCTACCGTTTTCACATCATCTACGAAAAGCATCCACTCTCGCAAAGTCTCCCTTGACCGATCTGTCAATGTAAATAATTCATCTACATCGTTTAAATCCAACAATTTCAAATACGTGTTTTCGCTAATATCATATTTAAACAAAAATTCCACCCCTTTTGTTAGATATATTCTATTATATAAATTATTCTTGTTTATTTATAGCTAAAAAAGGCTAACCATTACAAAAAATTGTAAATGGTTAGCCTTCCATAAGGTTAATGCTCAAACCAAGATAATATAGTTTCAGCATCTTTTTGTTCTAAGCTTGGAACATTTCCAGTCATTCCAGTCATTCCAGACATTACTGTTGCATTTACAGACATAACATTTTTTCTCTTTTGGAAGTACGTTTGAGTACTTTCAATAGATTGTATACGTTTTTTCTCCATAAAAAATGTAATACGATTGAATACACGATATTGCATTGTAAGTTGTCTTCCATCAATCATATAACCAGCTGTTTTATGCTGCCAAATGCCCAAAAGTATTGTAAGTGGAATCAGCAACAGCGAAAGTAAACCATACGGATACAAGAAGTAGCTACATGCACCTATTATAGGAATGAGCCAAATAAAATCGATACGATAAAAGAATGGACGTGCACGTTTTGGTGAATGAATAAATTCTGGATGCCAGTTCATCTCTGGAAAAAGTTGTTCTAACGTTTCCAGACAGGCCTGCTTTTTTATGAGTGGAAATAAAGTAATCTTCTTATCTTTTCCATTCTCACCATTTCCTCCAGCACTCTCAACAACCACTGTTGCAAAACCAAATAATTGACGTAATGGATTCTCCACAACACGAATTGCCTGGATTCTATTTAAAGGTAAAGTAATTCGCTTTTTCTCAAGTAACCCTTTTGTAATGATTAACTTTTCATCTTCAATTTTGACTGTGTACTCATAATAGTTAATTAATGTAATTACTACAGAAACAAGCCATGCAATGATTAAAATGAACATTACTGTTAGCGCAACTAAAAAAGCACCTACTTTAACGAAGTCAGCCAACTCATGAAATACAGTTTCATAAGGAATTATATCTGAAAACTGAGAGACTATTGCAGCAAGACCCGATAGTACGACGCCAATTCCACCTGAGGTCGTTGCCAATATTAGTAAATCGCGGATAGACATACGATATATCTGTGGAATTACTACTTCCTCTGTCATTTGAGTCGGCTGTTCATCAACTATTTGTTCCACTATTTGTTTTTTTGCTCGACGCATTTCCAGCTCTATTGCATCAGCTGCCGGTTTACGTATTGCCGTTAACTCAGCCTCAGGCTTTCCATCCTTACTCCCTGCAGTTTCAATCTGTACCTTTACTAAACCAAATATACGGTGAAAAATTCCTTCATTATAATTTAAGCTTTGAATACGGTCAAATGGAATGTAGCGCTTCTTTTTAACAAACAGACCATACTTTACACGCAATTCGCCATCTTCAAACCAATAGACAAAAGTACGCCATCTAATAATCCCACTAACAACCGCAAGTAAAGCCACTACTCCCCAAACGCCGAACAATAACAATGTTTGAAAAAAATGATCACTATTAACATTAAACGAGAAATTAAAACCATTTGTTATAAAAATAATAGCAACAGGTAAAATCATGCTTTTTAATACTTTCGCACTCGTTATAATAGCTGAAATTGGATGTAAACGATTAATTTCCTTAGACATCATCTTCCGCCACCCTTGCTAATTCCGAAATTCGTGCACGAAGTCCATCAGCTTCATCCATCACAAGCGCAGGAATCGTATGTACAGTTGCTGCTGTTGATATTGAAATATTACCTAAATTATATCTTTTTAATATTGGTCCTTGTGTTGTATCAACATGCTGTACACGCACCATTGGAATAAGTGTACGTTTAACAACAAATAAACCGTGCTGTACTTCAATTTCATTCTCGCGTACTTCATAACGCCAACGTTCCCATCTTATTTTTGGAAACAGGTAAACTGATAAAATAATACTAAGTAAGACTACTGCAGCTGCAATGAAATAAATAAATGATGGCCACTCAAAGTAATACGTGCAGAAGGAAACAATTATTGCCGCAATCAATAGCAATATTGTTTGTAATACACCATATAAACGCCACACGGTTAACCCTTTTCGGGAAATTTTATGAATTGGTTCTGCTCTCAAAGTTGCTCCCTCTCTTTCTTTAATTACGTATACGAGCTTAATGCTCCTTTTGTTTCAATATATTCGAAAAAAAACCTTACAGCCACTTTGACTGTAAGGTTCATGATAATAATAAAACAAAATTTAATCTTCGTGACGTCGTGGTGCACGAGAACGCCCTTGTCCACCTTCACGACGAGCACCACCTTCACGGCGTCCGCCGCCATCTCTACGACTTCCGCCGCCGCGGCGATCTCCGCTACGTCCGCTATCTCGACGTCCGTTAAAGCTACGGTTATTACGTCCACGATCTCCGCCACGATTGCTAGAACTAGAAGAACGTTCACGACGCATTGGTAATGGTCGTTCTTCCGTAATAGTTACTGGTGTATCATCTGGCTCTTTTGTTAATGTACGAAGAGCAGCAGCAACTACATCAAGTGCATCATGGTTTTCAAGTAATTCTGCTGCAAATGTACGATAATCACCTAGATTGTTATTAGCGATAAGACCTTCTAGAGTCTCTACTGCTAGGCGTTGTTGACCTTCAAGAGCTTCATCAGAAGTCGGTGGACGAAGTGGTGTCATACGTTTTTTCGTTGTTTCCTCTACAATACGTAAATAACCCATTTCACGAGGTGTTACAAATGTCACTGCAAGACCTGATTTACCTGCGCGACCTGTACGACCAATACGGTGAACATATGACTCAGGATCTTGCGGAATATCAAAATTATAAACATGTGTTACACCAGAAATATCAAGTCCACGAGCAGCTACATCTGTCGCAACAAGAATATCAATTTTATTTTCTTTAAATTGGCGTAATACCGAAATACGTTTTGCTTGGCTTAAATCACCATGAATACCTTCTGCAAGATAGCCACGAATTGATAATGCTTGTGCAAGCTCATCCACGCGACGTTTTGTACGTCCAAAGATGATAGCAAGTTCTGGTTGGTGAACGTTTAATAAACGAGATAAAACGTCGAACTTTTCGCGTTCAGCAGACTTCACAAAATATTGATCAATATTATCAACTGTTAATTCTTTTGCTTTAATTTTTACGATTTCTGGATCACGCATAAATGTTTCAGCAATTTTACGAATAGCTGGTGGCATTGTTGCTGAGAACAGTAATGTTTGACGCTCAGAAGGCACGTTTTCTAAGATTGAATTAATATCATCGATAAAGCCCATGTTTAACATTTCATCTGCTTCATCTAGTACTAATGTTTGTACATCTTCTAATTTTAACGTACGACGATTAATATGATCAATAATACGTCCTGGCGTACCAACAATGATTTGAGGTCTATTTTTCAGTGCACGAATTTGACGGCCAATTTCTTGCCCACCGTAAACTGATAATAATTTCACACGTTTATCATAACCAATTTTATAAAGCTCTTCTGATACTTGAATTGCTAATTCACGAGTTGGAGCAATTACTAATGCTTGGATATTTGGATTTTTTGGGTCAATTTTTTCGATAAGTGGAATCCCGAAAGCGGCAGTTTTACCAGTACCAGTTTGCGCTTGACCTAATACGTCGCGGCCTTCAATAGCAAAACGAATAGTACCTTCTTGGATTGGTGTTGCTTCTTCAAATCCCATACGCTTAACAGAGCGTAATGTTGATTCACTAATATTTAATTCTGAAAAATTTGTCAAACTTCTCATTCTCCTTTTTTTGCTTTTAAGTTGACAAATGGTTACATTTTCAGATGAAGTTGTCGGCAAATTCGAGCCTGTTATGTGGAACGTTTCCGTTACTTAAAAATTTCCTCTATATAATGTTCATATAGAGCTCTCTTATATGAAAAGGAAAGCCCGGTCTTTACCGAGCGGTTCGATTCTGTCGTAATAATCACTTTAGAATAAAACCGTTGTGTTCAAAAAAAAGTACTCTTCAACCAAATATGAAGAGTCTTCGCACAAAATGTATCCATTGCTTACACTAGTCTAACATGGCTTTAAATCGTATGCAACGATAACGCATGAGTCGTAATAATCTGACTATTTCATTGTTCCTTTAAAAACGTCAAAACTTGAGAAAACCACTTAGCACAATCCTTGTCGAAACATATATGGTGCTTCCCACTATCAGAAAAATACAAAGTTTTTTTGTTTGAGATTAGTTCATCATATAAGAATTGAGCTGTATGATAAGGCACTATACCATCTAATTTTCCTTGAACAATATAAACAGGAATTTCAATATCTTTATAGTATGGCTCGACCATTCTAACAAGCTTCATAAATTCTATTGTTGATGATAGAGGTACATTGTTAAACTTATGTCGATATCGCATAAATAGCTCATTATTAGATAGATTGCGATGATACGCCTCCGTGGCAAGCATTTTAAAATCCTTAACCAATTGCTTTGGACTTACATATTTGGCAGCTGCGCTTAGTAACACAAGTTTTTTCACCTTATAGCGTTTAGCCAGGTATAGCGCAATAATACCACCCATTGAAAAACCAACTACTAGAACCTCGTCTACCTTCTTAGCCAGTGCACGAAAGGCGAGTTCAGCATCCATTAACCAATGCTTAGCAGTAAATCCTCGCATCTGTAATTCCTCACCGTGCCCTGATAAAGTAGGCTCTTCGATGAGCCAATCTGTATGAGCTCGTAAATAGGAAGTAAAGGGCTCTACCTCATAGGGACCTCCTGAAAATCCGTGTATACATAACACACCTACTGACATTACTTTCACCTCTATCAATTTCGCCTTGGCGTAATTGCGTCCGGATTTTGAATTGTGCCTACACAATTCATTCCTTTGAAAATCCGTGACATCCGCCGGAGGCTTTATCTTCATTCAGTAGGTGTTACCTACTGAAAAGGAACCAATATCGCATTCATCTCACCACCTATATAGGTGGGAATCCTCTGTATCTGCGGCTATGCTTTCGATACAAAAAACAATTGCTGAATGAAGATAACTGCATTGGAGCTTATTGAATGAAGAAATCGGTGAGAATATTGTCTCACCGATTCGTTGTATCATTTATCACGTAAAAGCATTTAAAATTGTTTCTAATTTCATTCCTCGAGAGCCTTTTAGTAAAACAATAGACTCTTTATTAGCTTGCTGTAGCTTTTCAATAATTGGGGCATAATCATCCTTTACATATAATAAATGCTCCGCATCAAATCGCTCTTTTAAAATATCATATAAATAAGCCATGCGTGGGCCAAACAAGCAAATATAGGAAATTTCCTGTGTATGAATATCCTCTGATAGATTCTCATGAAAGAGCTTTTCATTTGGTCCAAGTTCAAGCATATCACCTAACACAAGCCACTTTTCTGAACGGATTGTTGAAGATGCGATAAATTGGATAGCCGCCTTTACAGATGTTGGAGCAGCATTATAGGCATCATTTATAAATAACGCCCCATTTATTCCCTGCACTTGCTGCATACGCATATCTGTAAGAGTCACTTGTTTTAAGGATGCACGTATTTGGTCATCGTTTAAACCTAGCTTTTGAGAAATTAACATGGCTGCTAGTGTGTTTTTCACCTGATGCTTTCCAAGAACTGAAATAAAGAAGTCCCCTTCAATCACTCCATGTGCTGTAAAGCTACTTCCATCCTTAGTTGCTTCGATATTTTTCGCATACAATAGGTTTTCTGACGTTAAGCCAAATGCCGTCGCATGAAGATTTTGCTCGTTTGCTACTAATTCTTTAAGCAACGGTTCATCTCCATCATAAAATAGTACGCCATTTGCCGACATTCCTTGAACGATTTCAAATTTTGCTTTTGCAATCCCTGCGCGTGAACCCAAGTCTTGCATATGAGCTTCTCCAATGTTTGTAATCACCGTAATATGTGGACGAGCGAGTTTCGTTAAAAATTCGATTTCCCCAAAGCCACTCATTCCCATTTCTAGTACAGCAACATCCGTATCCTCATCAAGCTGTAAAATTGTAATCGGAAGACCAAGCTGGTTATTAAAATTTCCAATTGTCTTTTGTACTTTAAAAAACGGAGACAGCATTCCAGCTAAAATATCTTTCGTTGACGTTTTACCATTTGAACCAGTAATCCCAATAAAATTCCCCTTATGCTCACTTCTATAGGCTTGCGCCATTTGCTGTAAGGCTATTTCTGGGTCATCTACAAATAATAAAGGTACATCTTGTGGTGGATTTGGTTCATCCTTCTGCCACAGGGAAGCGCCTGCTCCCTTTTCAAATGCCTGCTTAACAAATTTATGACCATTAGTCTGTTCGCCGCGAAATGGTACGAATAAATCTCCTTGCTGAATCGTTCGTGTATCAATCGAAATACCTGATACTTCTGTATCACCAAAAGCTGACACCTCATCATTTAACCATGCAGCTAATTGTTTTAATGTTTTTTTCACAATAATCCCACTCAGTCTTTTTTATAGTGAAGCTGTTGTTTTTCTTTATAACGTTCGATTGCTAGTGTAATCAGACGATCAATAAGCACTGGGTAGCTTACATTTGTATGTTGCCAAAGTAGAGGATACATGCTGACAGGCGTAAAACCAGGCATTGTATTTACTTCATTCATATAAATATTGTTGTCGGCCGTCACAAAGAAATCTGCACGAACTAATCCGCTTCCATCTATTGCTTTAAATGCACGCTTCGCTAGCTCCTGTAAGCTTGTTACTGTTTCAGCAGGTAGCTCTGCTGGAATAATAAGAGCTGTTGAGCCATCTTTATATTTTGAATCGTAATCGTAAAACTCAGTGACTGGTTTAATTTCTCCAGGTACAGAAACTTCTGGTGAGTCATTACCTAGCACTGCTAGTTCAATTTCACGGGCTACAACCCCTTGCTCAACAACAATTTTACGGTCATATTGCAGGGCTATGTCAATTGCAGTCACCAGTTCTTCACGATTAGTTGCTTTGCTAATTCCGACACTTGAACCCAAGTTTGCAGGTTTTACAAACATCGGCCATTTCAATTGTTCTTCACAACGAGCTAAAATCGTTTGCTTTTCGTTCACCCACTCGCTGCGTATGAAGTACGTATATGGTACTTGTGGTAAGCCAGCAATTTCAAATAACTGCTTCATGATTACTTTATCCATACCTGCTGAGGATGCTAACACACCATTTCCAACATACGGTAAATTTAGAACTTCAAGTAACCCTTGGACCGTGCCATCCTCACCATTTGTTCCATGTAACAACGGAAAAATAACATCAAACTGTGTAGCTTCCCCATTTTTATCGATTAAAAAATCCGTAATATTATTTTCTAGAATTGTGGCCTCATCACCAAATTGTAATTCTTCAATTGTACTTGCGGGTTTTTCTAGACGCTCACCTCGGCGCCATTCCCCCTCAGGTGTAATGAAAATCGGATATACTTCATACTCCTCGAAATTCAAAGCTCCAGTGACTGCACGTGCCGTCGACAATGACACCTCATGCTCTGCTGACTTTCCGCCGTATAATAAACCGATTCTTTTTTTCATTTTTGTGCCCTCCACATACTTCTTGAGTACTATTAGTTTATCATGAAACGTCTTGACAAATGACATAAAAATCTCACCGTATTTTTGACGGTGAGATTTAAGTGTATATTCATTCTACGTGTAGAAAGAATCGCTAAATAATATAAATCAATTCATCGTGCTCATTTTTCAAAATTGTGTTTAAATCATCCCACACCTCATCTGGGAATGAATATTCAGATAGGTTTCGAATTTCAATACCATAGGCAAGTTTTGGTTTTTCAATTCGATACAGTGACAATAGTGCTCCATCTTTAGCAAAAGACCGGTAGGCACGTAGAAATTCAGGTGAAATAGAAGGAATACTTGATTTCACTTTCCTTCGCCAAAAGCCTGAGCTTCGTTCCTTTTCTCGAATTAAACTGTTAAATACATTAGCCATAAGTAAATCCGAATCACTTAAATGACGAAAATAAATTTTAGTCATTTTCTCTAAGTCTGAGGAGTAGTAGACAAACCTATTTTGTAATTTATTAAAAAAAGGCGAAGTAATTGGCTCTTTTTTATGACTTATGTACAGCAATTCGCCTTGCTCCATTGGCGTTAATTGGTCTAGCCTCTTTTCATCCATAAAATCTACCCAGCATAATTCCTTAGACTCCGCAGCTTTTTTTACAAACTGAGGTACTTCTTCGTCTGGTATATAATCAAACTGTGTATGCATATTAAATGACCCGTCTTCATAGGAATGTTTTAATAACAGTAAGTGATGCAGTGGTTCAAGAGCAGCCACAAATTGCGAGAATTTCAGACCGCTAAAAATGACAAATTTATCGACATCATTCATATGAACATAAATATGGTACATAAAATCCTCAGCTGACTTCAATTTTTTAGCCACAATCATCACCCCATTCTTCACTACATTATAAGACTAATCGTGAATTTTTTGAAACATTTTATGCTAAATATCGTCTTAACAATATTCACAGGCGTAAAAGTGTTTTTTACGTTATAATGTGAATGTTAAACATGCTATTGCATGGATGTTCAACTACTCTTATGTGGTAAATGGCATAAAACCAGATTTACTCATAAAGAGATACTATTTTAATAGGTGGCTTGTATGGAAAATAAACGAAATTTCGCGAATCGTTTTGATTGGACGCTCGCTTTTATACTTTTTACCTTCCTGGTCATTAGTTTGTTAGCCATTGCATCGGCGCAAACATCCGGGCAGTATGGCATCAACTATGTTCCTAAACAGCTACAATGGTACATAATTGGTGCAGTAATCATTGGTATAGTTATGTTTTTTGAGCCTGATCAATATAAAAAAATGTCATGGTATATGTATGGTGTAGGTATCGTTCTGTTAGTACTTCTTATTTTTATGCCTGAAGGTAAAGGGCAAATAGGAGAGCCCGTGAACGGTGCAAAAAGCTGGTATCATACTCCAATGGGGAATATGCAGCCCTCTGAATTTATGAAAACTTTTTACATTTTAGCGCTTGCTCGTCTTATTAGTAAGCATCACGAATTTCATTCACTACGATCATTAAAAACAGATTTTATTTTATTAGCTAAAATCGCTGCTACATTGATAGTTCCTTTAGCGCTAATTTGGGAGCAGCCTGACCTTGGATCAGCCCTTGTATTCTTTGCCATTACAGCCGCACTTATTATTGTAGCAGGAATATCCTGGAAGATAATTTTACCAACCCTTTTTGGTGGAGCTGTCGCTGGTGGTACACTTTTATGGATGGCGCTCTATATGCAGGATTTTTTAGAGAAAACATTCGGCTTTAAGACATACCAGTTTGCCCGAATCTATTCGTGGTTAGATCCCTATTCATATTCGTCAAGTGACGGCTATCATTTAATTACTTCCCTCAACGCCATTGGCTCTGGAGAAATTTTTGGTAAAGGTTTCAGGGGACGTGAGGTCTACGTTGCTGAAAACCATACCGATTTCATATTCACAGTTATTGGCGAAGAATGGGGTTTTGTTGGTGCTAGTATTGTTATCTGTATTTTCTTCTTATTAATTTATCATTTAACAAAAACGACATTATTATTAAAAGATCCATTTTCAACCTATGTGTGCGCTGGTATTATTGCCATGATAACGTTCCACGTATTCGAAAACATCGGCATGACAATTCAATTATTACCGATAACAGGTATTCCTTTACCATTTATCAGCTATGGAGGTAGTTCATTAATGGGGAACGCCCTCGCTATTGGTCTTGTCTTTAGCATGCGCTTCCACTATCGTACCTACATGTTTACTACTCATGATGAAGACGATTGATTGGAACTTATTTAGATAATGAAAATAGGTAGTCTCTTTGTAACGGAGACTACCTATTTTCATTTGTACGAGTTAAGCTTGAACTTGCGGTGTTTGCGTTGGTGGTGTGAGCACTTTTAAAAGTTCAAGTCGAGACTTTGTTACAGTGGCTGTTACACCCAACTTAGATAAATTCGAAACAATCTTTTTCAAATCTACTTCTTTTTTCATACATTCCACCTCAATCTTTCCTCGAATTAATATAACGTTTTATTTCCAAAAAAGTTTCATTTTTCTTTCTACGTGTATGATGTCCGACGAGTATATCACTTCTTATCATACCACTTAACTCATCTTTAAAATTTTTCATTTTTGTTACAATGTAAATTTTTACTTCACTACACTAATACCACCAATTTCAAAAAAATAAAACTTGCACTTCATATACCCTATAGTAGTATACCCCAAATTTAAATCCCTATACCATATGAAAATCGATATAAAAACTTAGACACATGCATGTAATTAACTTAATACAGCTCATGTTATTTTTAACGTTATAAGCTCCCTTGTTAACCATTTCTATTTTTTTACTGTAAATAAGTTCAATTAATTTTCTACATATTTTGAGAGAAAAAGATTTTTACTGCGCTTCTTCCAATGTTCTATCTTCCGTTTTCTTGTAATAACAAGTTCAAGAGAGGTAGAATATACATACTGAAATATTGTATGAAAGCAGGGAACTGTATGAAAAAGGCAATTTTATTATTAATGTCTGTTCAATTCCTCGTATATCTAGGATTTGGGATTATAATTCCAGTCTTACCAGAGGTTATTGTTCAGCACAATTGGGATGATCTACATGTGGGCGGCTTATTAACTGTGTACTCCCTTGCGAGTTTCTTTACTGCACCACTTTGGGGTATTCTATCTGATAAGGTAGGACGTAAACAGCTTATTTTAATGGGTCTAGTTGGTTTTAGTTTAAGCTTTGTTATTTTCTCTTTATTTATAGATAATCTAGTAATTTTATATGTCTCACGTGTTGTGGGCGGTTTATTCTCAGGTGCACTTTATACAGCGGTAACTGGCTTCGTTGGCGATATGTCAAGTGAGGAAGACCGCAATAAATACATGGGTCTAATGGGCATGTCCATCGGGCTTGGCTTTATTTTTGGTCCAGCAATCGGTGGTATGCTAGGTCATTATAGTCTACAATTACCCTTTATTAGTTCAGCACTATTAATTGCACTATTATTTATTTATGCAAGTTTCGTCTTAAAAGAACCTGAAAAACGAAAAGATACAAATAAACGTGCCATTGTGCCAAAAGGTGCTGGTAAAATGCTGCAATATCGAGTGCGTTATTTGTTTATGTTCTCCTTTTTAGTGACTTTTATGCTGGCAGGAGTAGAGGCAACTTTCCAGCTGTTTCAAATCGATCGCATTCAAATTACCCCATTACAAATTGGTTATTTATTTATGTTTAGTGGTTTTGTAGATGCAGCCATCCAAGGCGGGGTTGTAAGAAGAATTAAAAATGGACATGAGACAGCCTGGTTAATAGGTGCTCAAATCATAACAGCTATTGGTATGCTTTTATTCACTTTAACAGCTAACTTATTTATAGCTGGTCTTGCACTTTGTGTCTTTACTGCGGGTAATGCACTTGCAAGAACTTGTGTTGTATCACTGTCATCAAAAGAATCAGGAGGCCAGTATGGAACTGCTGCAGGCCTTTCCTATTCAATGGATAATCTAGGGCGCATTCTAGGTCCCTTATTCTTCACTTGGTTATTTACAGTACAATCGAGCCTTGGTTATTATATCTCCGCAGCAATAGCTGTAGTTTCGATAAGTATCATATTCATCTATAAAGCCTCAAATAAATCTTTACGACTTGAATAAATTGTTCAACAAAAGCCGTAACTTAATAGGTAACCAAAAATATCTAGCCAAAGCATAGGAAAATTTAGATAAATATACTGTTTAGATTATAGAATCTCTAAGTATGAAGAACTAATAAGAAATAATTTATTGCTTAAGATGAATAACGGAGGGCTCTGCATGATGAATAAAACAACAAATCTCTTACTTCCAAAAGAGCTGGAATTGCTTCGTTTCGAAATTGAAAACACACTGCTTTCATCTATGATTATTACACCTTACAAGCGTTCAACAACCATAACTGAAAGTAAATTTGCTGGTGTGCCATATTTACCTTATTATCAGACATATCCTAAAGATATAACAGGTGAGTCAATGCGGCTATTAGCGCAAATTAACTTTGCACAAATGCCACCACTAAAGGATTTTCCAACTCAAGGTATTCTTCAATTTTATATTTCATCTAATATATTTGTGAATGCAGATCATTACCATGAAGATATTTTTCAACAGTTTTATAAAATCAGATTTTACCCTACCATAAATTCTAAAGTGGCAATTCCCATACAAGAATTTATAACATATTCAAATGATTGGTTCCCTATTCATCAGGAATTAGCATTACACTTCCACCCAAATCAGGAACCTGTATCTGCTTTAGATTATCGCGCTGTATGTTATTTGCCTAATTTAATACCTTCACAGTTGGATATGGATTTACAAGAAATTTATCTTCAACATTTTTTAGGTGCTGGTGCTAAAATTGGTGGCTATGCTTATTTTTTAGAGGATGACATCCGTCATGAATCAAAGCTCCTTCAACGCTATGATGTCTTGTTACTCCAAATTGACTCTAACGATGAACTCGGTATTATGTGGGCAGATAGTGGTGTAGGAAAATTTTTTATCAATCGTGAAAAGCTACTTCAAAAAGATTTTTCTGATATTTTATTTCAATGGGAGCATTACTAATCATTTTTCGGATTACTTCGTTCCATATTACGGAGTAATCCTTTTCTATGCTTACGATTAAATTTCTTCTCTTCTTTCCACCAATGAAGTAAGCTATACTAAGATATATTGTGAAATATAGTAAAGGCAGGTGCAGGAGCATTTTTACAGATGTGGAATATCTAGTACCTTTAATTATGTTTGTAAATATTTTAGCAGCGTTGACGATTATTTTTTTAGAACGTAAAGATGCTACTTCTACATGGGCATGGATTCTCGTACTATTCTTCCTTCCATTAGCTGGATTTATTTTATACTTACTTTTTGGTCGACAGCTAAGAAAAAAGCATTTATTCCGTTGGGAAGGACGTAAGGATATAGGAATCGACAATCTCATTACCTATCAAACGGATGCCATCCGAGATGATACATTCGAGTTTCGTATAGAGAATGCGGAAAATTATAAAGAAATGATCTATATGCATCTGAAAACAAACAATGCTGTGTTAACTCAGGACAACTCCATTAAAATTTTTGATGATGGTGCAGAAAAATTTGAACAGCTACTAAATGATATTGAAGTAGCTAAAGACCACATCCACATTCAATATTATATTTTTCGTTTGGATGACTTAGGTACACGTATTGTCGATAAGCTGATTAAAAAAGCAAAACAAGGTGTAAAGGTTCGTCTCTTATATGATGAAATGGGCTCACGAAATGTTAAGAGGCGCCATTTTAAAGAACTGATTAATGCTGGTGGCGAGGTAGAAGTTTTTTTCCCATCCATTTTCCCCCTTCTAAACCCTCGTTTAAACTTTAGAAATCACCGAAAAATCGCTGTTATTGATGGACGTATTGGTTTTATTGGCGGCTTTAATGTAGGTGATGAGTATTTAGGTCTACAAAAGAAGTTTGGCTATTGGAGAGATACACATTTACGTATTGAGGGTAGCGCTGTACACCCACTTCAAACACGCTTTTTATTAGACTGGAATCAGGCTTGTGCACAGCAAAAAATGGGATATTCAGATAGGTACTTTCCGGCTATCCCCAAAAAGGGCAATGTAGGTCTGCAAATCGTTTCAAGTGGACCGGATTCTGACTGGGAACAGATTAAAATTGGTTATTTAAAGCTCATTAATATGGCTCAAAAATACATTTATATTCAAACACCATATTTTATTCCTGATGTTAGCTTTTTAGATGCTATTAAAATTGCTACATTATCAGGTATTGATGTACGTATTATGATTCCAAATAAGCCTGACCATATGTTTGTTTATTGGGCTACCTATTCATATGTTGGACAATTATTGCGTGCAGGGGCAAAAGTATATATTTACGAAAAGGGCTTTATCCATGCGAAAGCCATAATAATTGATGATGAAGCCTCTACTGTTGGTACTGCCAATATTGATGTTCGAAGCTTCAGTTTAAACTTTGAAGTAAATGCCTTCATTTACGACTCAACTATTTCACATCAGCTTGCTGAGCTATTTGAAAAAGATATTTTTGATTGTACCGAATTAACATGGGAAATGTATCAGAATCGTTCCAATTTGATTAAATTTAAAGAATCCATTTCTCGCCTACTAACGCCTATATTATAGAACAAAAAGGAAGAGGAGCTAGCCCATTACCTATGGAGTAGCTGCCCTTCCTTTATTTTACGCCTAAATATTCTTCTAAAGTTATACTTTTCTTCTTAATTTCTTTTGCAATATCTATACCCACATAACGGTAATGCCATGACTCATACATATACCCTGTAATATCTTCCTTGTTTTTGGGGAATCGTAATATAAATCCGTAGTCTTGTGCATTTGCTAATAACCATTGTCCTGCTGGTGTTTCTCCAAACTCCTCAGTTAACCATAGATTCTCTTTGCCACGCTCACCAACATCAAAGGCTAAACCTGTTTGATGCTCTGAGTAACCTGGTCGCGCACTATAACGATCGGCTGCTGCCTGTCCATCACGATTCACATAATTATTATATAACGTTGTTTGATAATCAAAGGAGCGATAGCCACTAAATGCCACAAAATCAAAACCTTGTTTTTTAGCAGCAGCTAGCATTTTATCTAATTCTTGACGTGCTTCCTTATTTTCTCCAGGCGCAAAGGTAGATGGGAGTGGATATATTTTATTCGCTAGTAAAATACCATTAATATACGTAGGTTCAGTAGGTAATGTTTGGTTTGGTAAATATCCATTTTCGTCGGGTTGTTGCTCTGGTTCCACTGGCTTTTCAGGTGTTTTTTTCGGCTCTTCTGCTGCCACTGAATCATTTTTATTTGGTTCGGTTGTTATTGATTGCTTCTCTGCTTCATTACTTACTTGCTTATTTTTATAGTTATAAACTACGAAAATAGAAACAATTAGTGCTACTGAAATGAAAGCACCAATAATGAGTAATAGACGATTTTTTTTCACTATTTTTACCCCTTTTATAATTTTCCAAGTACTATGTGGTTAAAATTCCTCGTATTTATCCACATGGGAAAATGTCCTTATGCAAGTACTGAACATTTACCTCTTGCAGGTACATCAGAAATGACTAATATTCTACCTCTAATATCCGACCTTATTGGTATAGTCTTATTTTATCACTGTTCACAATTTAGGGTGTAAGTTTTCACTATAGATTTTTAAATTAGTTTATTTTTCAGTGAGAATAATAATTATTACAATTATAGAAGCCATGGAGAAAAAAATGGCCATATACTTCATCCATTTTGCTTCTTTTACATAGCCCTGTTCCTTAAAGCTTTTAGCTCTGAAACCATTTGATAAGGCAAACATAATCGTCATTGCCAGTACTGCAAAATTAAAATTCCCCATAATGATAAATACTATAGCTGCAATACTAAAAAGCGCCACTAAAATAGATGATAGCCATTTTATGTTCATCCTGTTGTCCTCCTAAAAAAATCGAGGCTACTAAGGCGCCTCGACGTAAATTAATTTATGAATTTGCTTTTTCTGGATGTTCCGAATAATACTTTCGACCAATATAGGTTTGAATAATCAGTAAAGCACCGCTGACTGACCAATACAGTGGTAGAGCGGCCATAGATGACATCGAGATAAAGACAATCATAATTGGTGAAATATAAATAAACATTTTCATTTGTGCTTTTTGTTGCTCTGGTACAGTCCATAATGACACACGCGCCTGAACTAAATACACAATACCTGCAACAATCGTCATAACAATATCAGGTGATCCTAAGCTAAACCATAAAAATTCATGTGATTTTACATCTGCTGAATATAAAATTGAGAAATAAAGACCCATGATAATAGGCATTTGAATCAACATTGGTAAACAACCCATATTTAGTGGATTGATGCCATGCTTTTGATATAGTGCCATCATTTCTTGCTGGTGCTGCATTTGCTCTTCTTTCGTCTTTGCTTCCTTCATTTTCTTCTGAACAGCTTCCATTTCAGGTTTAAACGCATCCATTTTCGTTTTCATTAATTGCTGCTGACGATAATTTTTTAACATAATCGGCATTAAAACTAAACGAATCAAAACTGTAATAGCAATAATCGCAAGACCATAGCTACCTGAAAAAATAGTATTTCCGAAAAACTCCAATAAAAATTCCATAGGCTTCACAAAAATACTATAGAAAAAACCTTCTTTGTTTTGCACAGCTTGACAGCCACTAAGAACAAAAACGACAAGTCCAAGCATTGAAAATAGCTTCAAATTTTTCATTTTTCCACCTACTATTATTTATCAACTAAAGTGAAGTATACATTATAGGGTCTATCTTTATCAAATAGCAAGGTGCTACTAATTACCTCGTATTTTGCAAGAGCATAAAAAAGATGCGAGCTTTAGCATCGCTAACACGTCCGCATCCTATTCATTCATACCTTATTTATTGTCATGTCATTAAACATTTTGAAGCTCAGTTTCCGCCATTTCAAAACGATAAAACTCATGATGCAGCTCATCACGGAAATGCTTGGGAGTAACCCCAGTGTATTTTTTGAATATACGTGTAAAGTAGCTTTGGTTACAGAAATGGAATTGATCTGAAATAGAAGTAATACTTTTATTTGTATGACGTAGATAATATTGCGATTCTTCTACACGACGAACATTTAAATATTCGACCAGTGTAATACCGACATGTTCTCTAAAAATACGTGATAAGTGACTAGTACTAATATGGAAGTTATTTGCGATGCTTTCAACTGTTAGGTCATTTTCTAATTCATCATTTATATACATAATCACTTTGTTAACTGTCTGGTGACGGAAAGTCGGTTGCTTGCGATCTGCGATAAAATAGACAAAGAAATCAATTAAATCATCAGCAAATTGTAAAAATTCCGCGTCTTTCATCTGATTTTCAATCATATCATTACAAGCAATGTTAAAAGCAAAGGCTTTTTTCGAAGGTACTTGATTGTCTAGCAATTTACGTGCAACTATTGACGACAGCACAGAAAAATAACTTCGAACCATTTTAATGACTTGCTTGCCAAAACGTATTGAGAGAATATCAATTAACTCATGCAAAGATTTCTTAGCCTTTGCAGATTCTAAATGGTAAATTTCAAATATTAATTTCGACTCAATATTAAAAAATTCTTCTACACCGATGTATTGATTAATATTATCGATTTCCTGGAAGTATCTTTTTGATATCGTTTCTGACATAGAATGTTGATGTAGTTGCATAATCTTCCCCATCTTTCCTCAGATTGCACGAATTACTTTTACAAAATTAGACATCAAATTACATATTTAAAATAAGAAAATAGTATTTCTTTATTTATTATATGAATTGAGTCCTATTTCACAATTTTATATTGAATACAACTTAAAAATAACCCAACTAAAACACCAGTTTTAAAAAAAATAGACTATACAGTGAATTTTACCATATTCTGCGATTTCCTTTCAACCACATTTTACGCTCCACTCTAGTTCTAATTTATCATATACTCACAGTAGAAACCTCGTAAACTCACATCACACAATTAAATTTTACCATATACATATTAAAAAAAATTAGTAATTAATTAAATTTTGTGACAAATTGTGCTAGGTATTTTGCACGTTTTTTTTTCAACAATCGACATATCTCTTTTTTATTCCGAAATCTTCTCTATATAATTTATACGAATATGTAGTAAAATAGATGATAATACTATTTTTAAAAGCTAAGATGAGGTGTTAATAGTGGATCCAAAACAAATAGAAGAGATTATGGAGATTATTAAGGAGTTCTTCCCCGAGAATACTTCAATCGCAATTTCCGACACGAACGAATACTTGTATTACCAACCAAGCAAGAAAGTTGATTTAAAAATTAAGCCAGGTGATCCAATTAAAGAAGGCTCAGCAGCCCATAAGGCATTGAGCTATGGGCAAAAAATTAGCTCTTACATTGAGCCGGATGTATTTGGCGTAGCCTACTATGGCATGAGTATTCCTCTTATGGAGGAAGGCGAAACGAAGGGGGCTATTACTGCGATCTTCCCACAAAAACCATCAGCATTTTTAACGAATTACATCACAATCAAAATTGATGATTGCTGGTACCCGATTAAACATGATCAAGTTATTTATCTTGAAACACAGCTCCGAAAAACATTTGTTAAAACAATGAGTCGTGAGGGCTACCACCGCTTAAACCTTAGTGATTTAGAGTTATTTTTAGCACCTGACTCATTCATTCGTTGTCACCGCTCTTATATTGTTAATATTGACTACATCGATGAAATTCAACCAGACTCACATTCAACGTTTTTATTAATCATGAAAGATGGTACTCGTATTCCTGTAAGTCAGCGCTATGCAAGTTACTTCCGTCGTTCTTTAGGTTTCTAATAATTAAAAAGTACAGCGAGCACCTTACTTATCAGCTCACTGTACTTTTTAATTTCGTTTTTAGATTTGCAAATGAAAGTTTTCGCTAAAATTATATAGCTCTACATTAAAACGTTTTCTCTGTCGAAAATTCACAATTATGCTCGTTTTTCCTATTTTTTCTCAATTTAATGCTTATCCTAAAGTTTTTGTGACAAATTGGTGATAGTATTATTCAAATGGTTGGAGTTATACTACAACTAAATAAACAGAAAATTCTTACACGTTTTTTCTAGTTTTGTAATCGGTTTCCATCAAAACTTTTTAGGGGAGGATTTTTTTAATGGATGCAAATGTTCAAAAACGCCTAGGTTTAAAAGAACTAGAAAGTAAAATTGTTACTGCGGATGAAGCTGCAGCACTTATCTCTGACGGTGATGTAGTTGGTATGAGTGGATTCACTCGTGCTGGGGACGCAAAAGTTGTTCCTATGGCATTAGTAGAGCGCGCTAAAAACGAAAATTTCAAAATCGATGTTTATACAGGTGCATCTTTAGGTCCAGAAGTAGATAAATATTTAGCTGAAGCTGGTGTTATCCGTAAACGTGGACCATTCCAAGGGGACGCTGGTATTCGTAATTTAATTAACTCTGGAGCTATCCAATATGTAGATGCTCACCTTTCCCATAACGCTGAATTAGTTCGTCAAGGAATTATTGGACCAATTAAATATTTAATTCTTGAAGCGGTTGCTATTACAGAAGATGGATTCATTATCCCAACAAACTCAGTGGGTAACTCTCCAATCTTTGCAGAATATGCTGAAAACATTATTATTGAATTAAATATCTCACATCCTGAAGCTTTAATCGGTATCCATGATATTTATGTACCAGCTGAGCAAGGTAAACGTGAAGCAATCCCAATGACTGATGCAATGCAACGTATTGGTGATGTTGGTATCAAAGTTGATCCAGCTAAAATTAAAGCAATTGTTATTTCAGAAGAGCCTGATGCTCCTTCATTAATCGTTCCACCAGATGAAGAAACACAAACAATGGCAAACATTTTATTAGACTTCTTCCGCGATGAAATTAAGGCTGGTCGTCTAACAAATCAATTAATGCCATTACAATCGGGTGTAGGTTCTGTGGCAAACGCTGTTTTAGATGGCTTCGCTGATTCAGAATTCGAAGATTTAGTCGTTGCATCTGAAGTACTTCAAGATGCTGTATTTAACTTAATCGATGCTGGTAAAGTTAAATTTGCAGCAGCAACATCTATTACTCTTACAGAAGAACTACAGAAAAAAGTATATGGTAATTTAGAGAAATATGCTGATAAAATTTGCTTACGTCCGCAAGAGATTTCTAACCACCCAGAGCTTATCCGTCGTTTGGGTCTAATCTCAATCAACACTGCTCTTGAGTTAGATATCTATGGTAACGTAAACTCAACACATGTGTCAGGTACTCGTATGATGAACGGTATCGGTGGTTCAGGTGACTTTGCACGTAACGCTCGTTTAGGTATTTTCGTTACAAAATCCTATGCAAAAGGCGGCGCAATCTCTTCAATCGTACCAATGGTTTCTCACGTAGACCATACTGAGCATGATGTAGATGTAATTATAACTGAACAAGGTATTGCTGACTTACGTGGTCTTGCACCTAAAGAACGTGTGCCTTTAATTATTGAAAACTGTGCACACCCTGATTACAAAGAGCAATTATGGGATTACTACAACCGTGCTGTAGAAGCAACTGGTAACCAACAAACACCTCATATTTTAGAGGAAGCACTTTCTTGGCATGTAAATCTTGCTAAAAACAAAACAATGAAAAAAGAAGTCGCTCAAGCTTAATAACTGCGATTCGTGAACGTCTAATAAGTTGAAAACACTTATTAGACGTTCTTTTTTGTCGAAAATGATATAATAAAATCTAGTTATTTAGTAAATACATAATTAATCATCGGAGGAGCTATGAAAAAATTTATTTATGTCATTATTTTCTTTTCATTTTTTGACCTTTTTACCCAGCTTCCTGTTATGAGTACATATGCAGAATCATTAGGGGCATCTGCCTTTTTAACCGGTCTAGCAGTAGGTATGTATTCTCTATCAAATACATTTGGTAATATTATCTCTGGCTTTTTAACAGATCGTAAGGGGCCTTTTGTTATATTAATTATAGGTCTTTTAACAACTGGTTTATCCCTTTCGTTCTACAATGTAGTCGAAGATCCTACTACTTTACTAATTGTTCGTTTTGTCCATGGATTAGTTGCAGGCTTTATTGTCCCAGCTGCTTTCACATTTTTAGCTAACGCAACAGAACAGGAAAAAAGAGGTAAAGGCAGTGCTATTTCTGGGGCCTTTGTTGGTATTGCTGCCATCATTGGTCCTGCTTTCAGCGGTATTTTAGCAAGTCGTACTAGTGTACCATTTGTTTTTAATATTACAGCCAGCTTTATGCTCTTATTAGGTATTCTTGCCTTCTTTATATTAAAGTCAAATCATATTAAAAAAGAAAAATCTACACCAAGCACACATATACCAATAAGTGTATTTTTCAATAATACAGGCACATTAAAAGCATTTACTGGTGCATTTTTTTTAATGTTCTCTCAGGGCGTTATTGCCTATCTACTTCCTCTAAAAGTGCAATCTTTAGGCTTTGATTCACGTTTAAGCGGAACATTGATGAGTACATTTGGAATTATTGCTGTCCTTGTATTTATTTTACCGACTAACCGTATTTTCGATAAGGTTGCTCCTATAAAAACATTATCTTTAGGTATAGGCTTAATGGGATTAAGCCAATTACTTATTAGCCAGGCAGATTCAAGTGCATTACTTTATATAGCAATGGCCTGCTACGGCATTGGATTTGGCTTCTTATTCCCATCCGTCAATTCACTTTTAATAGACTCTACAACTGCAGATATTCGTGGTAAAGCATACGGTTACTTTTATGCCTTCTTCTCACTAGGTGTTGTCCTTGGCTCATCATTGCTTGGTTGGCTATCTTTAGGCATTGTCAGTGGCTTTATCTTTACGGGAATAGTTTTACTAGTATTTGCTAGTGTCATTCTTATCCCGCACAAAAGACCTTCTCACGCGAAATGAGAAGGTTTTAGCTTTATTTCTCTTGCTCCTGAATTTGTTCATTATAAAAATGAACTCCTGTATGACCTCCACCCTCAGCCACCATTTCATTTGAAGCGATTTTCGTTGGTGAAGTTCCAGCCTCTGTAGCTACCTCAGTAGTTACTCGCTCAGCCACTCTTTTATCCATGTCCATATTTGAAGCATTTAAATATGATTCAAATTTAGACTTTACATTATTAAACATATTTAATGCTTTATCACGATTCTCTTTTTTACTTAAATAAGATGCTGCTAATCCTGCTAATCCTGCAATCACAACACCTTTACCTTTTCGTTTTGCCATTTAAAATCCCTCCTAAAAGTATAAAAACTAGCTCTGTAGTTTATCTTTTCCCTATTTCAAGACGGCTAAACATAAATTTTTTTAAACCCTTTCGCATATATATTAGTGAGAGATAACTGTACCTTTTGCTTAGTCTTTTCACTACTTCAGGTGCTTACTTTATAGTATGTCATAACTTCAAATATATATTATTCTCCTACCAGCTGTTTTTGTATCAATAACGCCCTAGCGTAGCGTAAATATTTTCTAACACAAAAAATAATTTTGTAACTATTTATGATTATAAAAGACAAGCTAAGGGAATTAATGAATTAATACTATTTATTAGGAGAGTGATGATATGAAAAATTTAGACTTAGTATACGATTGGGTAGATATGGCTTCATTAATAGGTGGAGCAGGCCTCTTAACAGCATTAATCTACAGTGTTATTCAATTGTAGTGGACAGCTTGATAAAAAGTGAAAAGGCAATCCGCTTATCTTCCAAGCAGATTGCCTTATTTTTACTGTTTTACATCATCATAAGCGTTTGATTTATTAAAGACTGCTACTACATAAGAGCACACAGCTTCCATTTTATAGTCATGTTCACGGGCATATGCTGCGGCTTGATCTAACAATTCCTTAGCTACCCCCTGCCCGCGTAGTTTATCTGATACATAGGTATGATCCATGACCATAACTTGCCCATTTTGCTGCCATGTAATTTCTGCTAACTTTTCCCCTTCTTGCTCATAGATGTAAGCAAGCTGATTTCCCGCCAATTGCTGTAATTGGAATTCCATTTCTCACCACTCCTTTTTTTCAATAGTATCATAGCTGTTTCTATTTTTTCAAAGGTAGCGGATTAATAATTTCAGCTGCTTTTCAGACATCCCCTGAGGGCTTTATTCCTTAATTAAACCATGATGATATCGTATCTTTTAAATTGGCAAAGAAATTTTTCACACTTGTCCAGAAGCCTTCATCTTCCATAAGTGACCCGAATTTCTCCTTAATGGTATTACTAATATCATCTAATTGTTCAGACCATTTACTAAAATCAATATCTAGTTTACTAATTTTATCCATTAAATCAACAAGTAATTGTCGATCTGTTTCACTTAAATTAATGTCAAGTTTGTTTAACTGCTCTTGTACAATTTTTTCAACATCTTCTCGAGTTGCCGGCTTTAATTCCGCAATGTCCTTTTTAATTTCTGTAAGCAGCTCTGCAACCTTGGCATCATCAACCCCTGCCGATTTGGCTAATGTAGTAGCCACTGAGAGTTCCTCATTCGCTACATCTGTACGATCAATATCAAGTGTTTCACCTGTTGTTACTTCATAAGCTTTATAAATTCCTACGAGCGCTGAATGTCCAGTTACTGCTTTTGGTGCAGCCACCTGTACAGTTGCATCCTCAATACCTGCAGTCAGCATTGCATTCGCATACATTTCTGATGTCACCTGAGTAATATTGGATGGCGTAACAATCTCAATGACCAAACCTTCTCCTGCATTTTTACGTGTAATTTTTGCAGAGGAATACATGCGGGAACTTGAATTACTATCTTTAATGTATTTAACTAAATCTTCGCCTGATACTGTAATTTCTTCAATTTCAGGCTCGTCTTTCACTTTCAAAGATTTTTTAACGGACTCTTTTTCATCTTCAGATAAATTTGCACCGTATACAACAATTGGAACGCCTAGTTTTTCATCAATTGCTTTTGGAGGCGTGTTATCGGCTGCAAGACCTGCTGCTGGTGCCATCACTCCAAATACTAACATAGTTGCTGCTAGTATTTTCATCCATGCTTTTTTCAATTTATGCGACCCCTTTCGCTTGAAAACTCATTTGGCCTGTATAATGTATGTCATTATACAATAATTAGTACGAAAAAAAGACGAGAAGGTTTCAATGGGATCTCTCGTCATTTCTTCTTTACTACGTATAGCAACTGTTCACCATATCTCACAATTTGAACTAAATGTTACATTTCTTCTGTCCAGCCTTCTTCCTGTTTTACCCTACCAGCTTTCATTAGTGTCCCTAATGCACGTTTAAAAGCACCTTTGCTCATATTAAACATTTCCTGAATCTCTTCTGGAGAGGATTTATCGCCAAACGGCATTCTTCCTCCAACCTCTTGTAAATAATTTAAAATTCGTTGTGCATCGTCTGAAATACGTTCATGCTTACGTGGTAAAAGTGAACCATTCAAGGAACCATCATCTTTTACATCAATTATACGTACAACTATGTCTTGTCCAAGTCGCGGCTCTGTATTGCGCTCTGATTCATGAACAAAAATACGATAAGGATTGTCTAAACCTAGTAAAAACGAACCGACTGGCAGCAATCGATAAGGACGTGCTGTAATGTTTTTATTATGCATTTCTTCAAATGCACCTTCGTATAGCTCAGAAATTTTTTCTTCTGTTGCTAAACGACCAAATAAGTCACCATTGCGATCAGTACGTAATGTCATAAATAAATGATCTCCTGGTATTGGCCAAAGCTCCTTTAATGCAGGCAAATCCTCTGCCTTTACTAGCACTTCACGTGAAGTACCAATATCTACATAAGCACCCTCACGCTCCACTACTTTAAGGACACGAGCCCAGCCATACTCGCCCTGTAGAAAAGAAGGAATAGCTGTTGTCGCAGCTAATTCTCCACGGCGATCTACAAATAAAAATACTTCAAGGCGATCACCTACAGCAAGTGGCTCTGTTACCTCTGAAGCATTTAAAGGTAGTTCTTTAACTCCATTTGTTAAAATCCATCTTGATGCTTGTTGCTCTAATATCGTTAACGTAACAACTTCACCTGATTTTAATTCGTTCATATTGTCTTCCTTTCCTTCACACCATCATTTTCGCAAAAAATTTTATAAATTGTGTGTCCTAGAAGCCTCTAATTTTTTCGCAATGTCTGGGTTATCTTCCATTACCTGCACAAGATCTGCAATGCGGTCAATTGAGTTCCAACTTAAATGATGCTCGATTCCCTCTACATCATCATAAATACGCTCTTCATCTACACCAATGATTCGCAAAAATTGCTCTAGAAGCTCATGGCGCTGCACAAGACGTTTTCCAAGTTTTTCTCCTTTGGCTGTCAATGTAAGACCACGGTATTTTTCGTAAACTAAATAACCATCTTTATCTAATTTTTGAACCATTTTTGTAACAGAAGAAGGAAGAACAGATAATGCTTCAGCTATGTCAGACACACGAGCATATCCTTTATGAGCGATTAATAGATATATTTGTTCGATATGGTCCTCCATACTAGGTGTTGGCATATCTTATTCCCTCTCTTTCCTATTCTTACTCTCTAGTTTACTACAAGCTTGGCTTAAAAGTTAACTGAAAATACATATGCCAGAAAATCGCTACATGTATAACACAAATTGTATCTCCTTAAGTTGTATAAAAAAGCGTAATTCACGTCGTCCACTGATATTTCATCCTTCTGTATATAACATAAAAAGAGCCTGCTTCAGATAGAAGTGGGCTCTACTTTATGTCGAGGATGCTTATTGACCACATGTAATGCATGAATAATTTCTCTGTTAATACGTTCGATATTTTCAGGTGTATTCATGACTCTAAATGCTTCATCTCGTGATTCCATAGATGTAACATACTTACTAGGCAATGCATTTAATGTTAGTGCTACTGTGTCAAGTTCACACATTTCACATTTACAAAATGTTTGATATTCTGGTCCTCGTAATAGGAAGCTAACTAAACCACGCACAATTTCCTCTGTAACATTTACTAAAATAGGATCTGACATATTCAAACTTTCGCCTCATTTATGTTTAATTGTTACATTGCTCCTGAAATTATAATAGCGTTAACAGCGGGCTTTTTCAAGAATCCCTAGTAGCATCTATATCAACAAAATTACTAGATCCTCAGTAAGATAAATTTCCTATACAACCTCAACAGTTTAAATCATTTTTACTACTTTTTTGTTTTAATTAATCGTAATGAATTAAAAACAACTAATAATGTTGCACCCATGTCTGCAAAAATGGCAATCCATAATGTTAACCATCCAGGAATGACGAGTAACAGCGCTATTAATTTTAAGGCTAGGGCAAATATAATGTTCTCTTTAATAATGCGTAATGTTTTTCTGCTCAAACCAATTGTATAAGGGAGCTTCGTTAGGTCATCACCCATTAACGCAATATCCGCAGTTTCCAGAGCCGCATCCGTGCCAGCACCGCCCATTGCAATACCAACATTAGCGGAGGCTAGTGCAGGAGCATCATTAACCCCATCACCTACCATTGCTACTGCACCAAATTGAGTGCGTAAGTCTTTAATAGCCATCAATTTATCTGCTGGTAATAAACTTGCGCGTACATCTGTCATCTTTAAAGAGGTTGCAATTGCTTTTGCTGTAGACTCCGCATCACCTGTCAGCATTACTGTATGCTTCACTTTAAGCGCACTTAATTTACTCAGTACATCTTTACTTTCTTGTCGTAATTGATCCGCAATTCCAATCATCCCAATAAATTGTTCATTACTAACAGCCGCTACTACTGTTTTACCCTGCTTTTGTAGTTTCTTAACCTGTTCCATTATTTTTTCATCGACTGCTACTAATGTTGCAATCCATTTTAAGCTACCAACATAGATAATCTGATGATCAACCGTTGCATAAGCACCCTTACCTGTAACAGATTGGAAATCAGTAGGGATTAGCTCTGTTAAATTTTCATCATGTAATTTCTTTAAAATTGCCTTTGCTAGTGGATGCTGTGATTGTTTTTCAACAGCTGCTACTAACTGTAAAACGTAATCATCAGAAAGCTCCTCAGCTGTATAGATATCCGTTACAGCTGGTTGACCTTTTGTAAGGGTACCTGTTTTATCAAATGCCACCGCTTCTATATGACCTAGCTGCTCTAAATGTATACCACCCTTAATAAGAACGCCTTGTCGAGCAGCATTTCCTATTGCCGTAACAATTGCTACTGGCGTTGAAACAACCAGTGCACATGGACAACCAACAACAAGAACCGCTAAGCCTTGATAAATCCAATGCTGCCAATCCCCCACAAAAAGAGGCGGGATAACTGCTACAAGCAATGCAACTATCATTATAGCTGGAGTGTAATATTTAGCAAAACGATCAACGAATTGCTGGGAAGGTGCCTTTTCTGCTTGTGCCTCTTCAACGAGATGAATGATTTTGGCAATGGTTGTATCCTCTACTCGCTTCGTTACACGTATCTCTAGTGCTCCCTCTTCATTCAACGTTCCCGCAAATACTTCATCATCAATTGTTTTATTAACTGGAATCGATTCACCTGTAATCGCGGCCTGATTCACAGCAGATAATCCATTAATAACGATGCCATCCATCGCAATTTTTTGACCTGGCTTAACGATTAAAATGTCCCCAATTTCAATTTGCTCAGTTGGCAGCTCCATCTCATGAAAATGTTCCCCATGCGCTCGTTTTATCGTTGCCGTTGGCGGAGCTATATCCATCAGCTGTCGAATGGATTGACGTGCTTTATCCATTGAATAAGCTTCCAATGCTTCACTTACTGCAAATAAAAAAACAACAACAGCCGCTTCTTCCCATTCGCCAATAATTGCTGCACCTATAACCGCAATAGTCATAAGTGTTTTCATATCAAATTCAAACCGAACTAAATTGCGGAAGCCTGTTTTAAAAATTCCCATACCGCCAACTAGAATCGCAATAATAAACATTCCAATCGGCAGCGGATCTGTTTCTCCACGCCATGCCCCAAAAATATAGCCAAGCACTACAAATAATAATGATATTCCAGCTAATATATTTTCTGTTTTTCGATAAAAAGGTATTGATTTTTCCAGAGATCTAGTTGGAGATTGTGATACCTTTATGCCATCAAAAGCACCAGCTTCCTCAATTTGATCAACACTGATATCACCAATAACTGTTATTTTAGAAGCACCAAAGTTAACTTGTGCATCCTGTACTTTTGGAATAGCTTTTACGTTTTTTTCAAATTTCGCTGCGCAGCTGGCACATGACAAGTTTTGTAGCCTATATTCTTGTTTAGTTGGAGTCGTTGCTGTCATCTGCTATCCCCTCTTTCGCATGTTCATAGGCAATCGTTACAATTTGATATACATGTCTATCCGCTAAAGAGTAATACATTTGCTTCCCTTTACGATGCGATCTCGCTAAATTATTTTCTTTTAAATATCGTAAATGGTGGGATGCTGTCGCTACAGATGAACCAATAATCGAAGCAACATCACACACACATAATTCATCCTCCACCGTTAAGGCAAAAGCAATTTTTAATCTTGTTTCATCGGATAATGCTTTCAAAAATTTTGCTACTCCTGATAAATCAGGCATTTGATTTTGCACCTTTATGACCGCTTCTTCATGAACCAGTGTCACTTCACATACTTCTTTTGGCATTTCCTCACCTCATTCAAATGTTGGTTTGATTGTTTTGACTATAACATAATATTCCATCTTATTCAAACGATTATTTGAATGTATAGGATTTATATCATTATTTCCATAAAAAAATTTTAATAACACTCTTTCGAAGTAAATAAAAATCAGCGCACATACTTGTACGCTGATTTTTGTTTATTTTGCTTTTAATAGTAATGTTGTTCCCTTAATATTTTCTTTTCTCACAAATGTTTGATGATAATTTCCATTTGCCCAATCCATTACTTGATCTTGATACCAATCGGATTTCACATGCCCGCTTTGACCTGGGCCAACGATATGATAGGCTGAGCTTAAATCCCCCGCATCTACAACAAAGCGCCATGATGCACCATGGTCGACATTCCCAGCCGTATCATTATCAGCAGCTTGAACAGTAACCTTGGAGCCGCCAATAGGAACCTTTTTAGCATTAAAATATGCTGCAAGAATCGGTGAAGCACTTCCTAATGTATGATCAAAAGTAAGCTGATGGAAGTTCCCCCATTGCCACTTTGATACATTTTGTCCAAATTGATCTTCCAATTGCGCTACGGTAAGTTCAAATGCCTTATAAACTGTTGTATCCACACCACCTTGCTCTTCCATCCAAATGCTCTTATTTCCTGCATATGCTGTACGTAAAAGCTGATCAGTGATATTAAACTTCCCAGACATTAATTTATACATATCTTCAGGCATTTGATCTCTAAATAATACTTCCTGCAGCTTTACCATCAATGTATGGAAGACTAGTGGAGCACCTGATTCTTTAGCATCTGTCATATCCCATTCTTCTAACAATTTAATAGTATCTGCATACTTTTCATCCTGATCTTTTGCTTTTATGGATGTTAATAAATTTGGTAAAAACTCACGTGCATATAGATTCTGTTGATCCATTTGTAATTGCATCATATCTTCCACTGTTATAGAATCATTTGCTTCTAACACTTCCTTGATTCGCTCAAAACGATAAGGCTGTGCCCAAAAGTCTGTTATATGGTAAGGATATTCTTCTCCAATGACTTCATTATTTGCTGTCGCGATAAAGCCTTCTTTTGGGTTGACTACAGTCGGCAGTTCATCCCATGGGATAAAGCCCTCCCAGCCATAGTCACTGGAATCACCTGGAACTGGCAGCTGTCCATCACCCTGCTTACGAATTGGTATTTGACCATTGGCTTTATAAGCAATCGTGCCATCCTTTGATGCGAATACGAAATTTTGAGCCGGTGCTTTGAAATCTTCCAACGCTTTTTCAAAGTCATTCCACGATTTCGCCTTATTAAAGCCCAGTATCGCACTTAGCTCTGCAGTTGGCTGAAGTGCTGTCCACTGCATGGCAAATTGTGCTGTCGGCTCCGTATCCTTAAATGCTAAATTAGTCATAATCGGACCATGTCTCGTAACAACGACCTCAAAATCTACCGTATCTCCATCTTTCACCTTGATTGATTCATCACGTACCTCGGCTTGCTCCCATTTGCCATCATAGCGAAATTGAGTTGGATTATCGGGATTCGGTATTTCAATATATAAATCCTGTACATCAGGTCCAACGTTAGTAACTCCCCATGCAATATCATCGTTGTGTCCTAAAATAATACCGGGAATACCAGCAAAAATTACGCCGCTAACGTTTTGCTCAGGTGATTGTAGGTGCATTTGATACCAAATAGAAGGTGTGCTTAAGCCTAAATGTGGATCATCTGCTAAAATGGGTGTGCCTGACGCTGTTTTCTCACCTGATACTACCCAGTTATTACTGCCATTAAATTCGTTTGGCAATAAATCTGCTTGGAATTGCCCTACTACTGCGACTGGATTTTCCTTATTAGCTTCAATAATAGATGACGCATTTTCAGGATATTTAATAAATAATTCTTTCGCTTTGTCTTCACCGAAGTTTTGTAAAGCCCAATGACGGAATGCAAGTGCGTTCCAATTACCGCCTAAATCATAGGCCATATATTTTCCAATTGTTATAGAATCTTCAACAGACCAATTCTCTGGTTCATAGCCTAATAATGCAAATTCATAGCTTAACGTGTTTTTTTCTTTTGCCTCTGCAATAAAAGCATTTACACCCTCAGCAAACCATTCAAGTACCTGCTTGCTTTCTGGATCATAGGCAGATAATGATTTTTCAGCTGCATCTCGTAAACTAAACGTTCGAAAATGCTTATCTGAATTAATGGTTGCCTCTCCAATTATCTCCGACAAGCGACCACTTGCCTGTCTACGAGCTAAATCCATTTGAAACAGCCTATCTTGTGCCTGTACATAGCCCTGTGCACGATACAAATCTGCATTTGTCTGAGCGAATATATGAGGGACCCCCTTGTCATCCCTTGTGACGCTTACATCCTGCTCCAACACATTTACAGCAAGTTCCCCATCAATAACTGGCTTCGATTTATTCATAAACCATGTAAAGCTGATAAATAACGCAATCGCAACTACTGCTAAAAAACCAATAATAGCAAGCAGCCACTTTTTCCATGTAAACTTTCTCACATGCAAACCCCCTTCTTTGCAATATATTCTGGTTTTTGCTTATCAAATCCTTTTAAATGTAAAATAATTAGCGAAATTTAGCGATTTATAGAACAGGAACAGTATAAATAATATGAATCATCCATACTACTGAGGAATGTTAAAAAAACCGTATCTTCCCTAACGGAAAATACGATTTTTTAGATACTATATACGAAGCTGTAATTCGATTGGACAATGGTCACTTCCTAAAATGTGCGCATGAATAATCGCCTCTTCTATGCTGTCTTTTAATCTCTCAGAAACAATAAAATAATCAATGCGCCAGCCAATATTGCGTTCACGTACTTTATTCATATAAGACCACCAGGTATAGTGGTCTGTTGTATCCGGATGTAGGTGACGGAAGGAATCGATAAAGCCACTTCCTAAAAGTTCTGTCATTTTGGCGCGTTCTTCATATGTAAAACCAGAATTTCCGATATTCGATTTTGCATTTTTTAAATCAATTTCCATATGTGCAACATTTAAGTCTCCGCAGTATACAATAGGCTTCTTGGCATTCAGCTCCTGTAAATATAAAGCTAACCGACTCTCCCACTCCAAACGCAGAGATAATCGAGCTAAATCTCGCTGAGCGTTTGGTGTATAGACATTTACTAGGTAAAAACCTTCATACTCTAACGTAATAATTCTCCCTTCATCCTGAGAAACATCTTCACCTACACCATAATGTACAGAAAGTGGCGTATGCTTTGTAAAGATAGCAGTCCCTGAGTAGCCTTTCTTCTGTGCGTAGTTCCAATACTGCTCATATCCTTCAAGAGAAAGCTCCACTTGTCCTGCCTGACACTTCGTTTCTTGAATACAGAAAAAATCAGCATCCATGCTATTGAAAAAATCTAAAAAACCTTTGCCTATACAGGCTCTGATTCCATTGACATTCCAAGAAATAAATTTCATTTTCTTCTCTCCTCCAAAAAAACGCCCCCCGCCATCAGCGAAGAGCGTAGTATGCTATAAGTCATCACCAACTATTTTTACTTCTGTCTCCAAATCAATACCGAACTTTTCCTTAACTACTCTCTGTACCATTTGGATTGTTGCGATATAATCAGAAGCTGTGGCATTGCCTTTATTAACAATAAAGCCTGCATGCTTCGTTGAAACCTCTGCATCACCTACACCCTTTCCTTGTAAGCCGCTATCTTGAATGAGCTTACCTGCAAAGTGACCTGGAGGGCGCTTAAAGACACTTCCTGCAGATGGGTATTCTAATGGTTGCTTAGATTCTCGTTGGAGCGTTAAATCTGCAATTTTAGCATCAATTTCTTCCTGTACGCCTTTAGCTAACTGAAATTCAGATGACAGTACATAGAAACCCTTTTTAGCAATAATACTTTTACGGTAGCCTAGTTCAAGCTCTTCTTTGTTTAGTATTAAAACATCTCCTTCTTTAGTTAACACTTTAGAGGAAATAATAATATCCTTAATTTCTCCACCATAGGCTCCTGCATTCATAGCCATCGCTCCACCAATTGAGCCTGGAATCCCACAAGCAAATTCAAAGCCTGTTAAAGTGGCAGCAGCAGCTAATTTAGATACATCTTTTATGAGTGCACCGCTTTGCGCGTAAACATGGTTATCAGCTATATGAATTTCATCTAAATATGAAAATGTAACTACAATCCCTCGATGTCCGCCATCACGAACAACCATATTGGACCCATTACCTAACATTAATAATGGAATATTATTTATGTGTGCATAGCGAATAACTGATATCGCTTCTTCTTCTGTTTCAGGTAAAACAAAAACATCTGCCTTACCGCCTAATTTAGTCATCGTATATTGCTGTAATGATTCATTTAATTTAATATTGGCTGGATTTACGCTTTGTGCTAAATCCGATGCCCATTGTTCTTTTGTCATGAGAGCTAGTTCCTTTCTAACATCCTTCTTACTCTACACTAGTATGGATTTAGAACCTCGATTTGACAAGTAAAATGAAGGGGTTTTTATCTCGTTTCATGGGTTATAAAACACCCTGTGCAGAGATGTTGAATATTATAAAGAAAATTCAAGATCATTCCAAGAAACATATATAACCAACTTACCCTTATCAGCAATATATAGGCTTCTTTTAAAGCCAGCTTGTTGCCCATGATTCAATATTACGAATAGCTCCTTCTAACGCCTTACCCTTATCTGTTAACGAATACTCAACACGTACTGGTACTTCTGAATACACTTTTCGCTCCACAAGCCCTTCTTTTTCTAGCTCCTTTAAGCGTTCTGATAACAAACGACCACTTACTGGTAATGCAGACTCAATTTCATTAAATCGTTGCGGTCCATCTAATAGTTGATATAAAATTAGCCCTGTCCAGCGTTTTCCAATTAAATCCATTGCTTTAGCTAAACGAGGACATAAAGTCGTCTCATTCATTTCTTTCACCTCTTATGTATTCTATTGTAACGATTATTTTTACAAAAGTAAATTTGAAGTAACTTATTTACACCTAGTAATTTATTTACTGTTATATATTTAATTACTAAAAGTAAGTTTAAGTTGAATTATGTATTTTTTAAATTAATGTACAGAAATTCACATTAAATCGAATGATAAAATTATAGCCTTCTCTTAACCTTGGTCTTAAATAAACGTTTAGTCACAGTAGTTGAAAAACAATCTTGTACAGGACAACTCACTATATGCCTTCACTCTTCACAATATGATTATTTCAAAAGCCAATACTTTCTCAATTAACCTCAAATAGAAAGCAGACATTCATACTTTCATGATTACTTTTCTTATAATAATTTTAAATATTCACAAATTACACGATTATTCATAGTATATTTGCTAATTTTTACGAGTAATCCATTGAATCATTGAATTTTTTACTCTATCATTCGTTGTAAGATACTGTTTTTAGGGGGATTTTCCAGTGAAAAAGTATGCAATTGATTTCAGCCATTCAACAATCGGCTTTTCAGTAAAACATATGATGATATCAAAAATACATGGTACATTCGAATCGTACAATGCAGAAATAGCTTTACCAGGTATTGAACAAGTTGAAGGAGGAAGCATTTCCTTTACCATTGCAGTTGCCAGTGTTTCCACGAAAAATTTCGATCGAGATGTTCATCTTGTATCTCCTGACTTTTTCGATGCCGATGTTTATCCTAAAATATTATTTACATCCACAGATATCAAAAAACTTGAAGATAAAAAATATGCTATTCATGGTGATTTAACTATTAAAAACATAACAAAGCCCATTACATTTACTACAGTATATACTGGAAATGGAGTAAACCCTTGGGCACAAGAAGTATATGGCTTCCAAGCAAAGGCACAAATTGACCGGCGAGAATTTAATTTAGTGTATAACATGCTACTTGAAACAGGTGGTGTATTAATTAGTGATGAGATTGATGTTGTTGTTGACCTTGAAATAAGTCCTGTCTAACTATTTTGTTTGTTGTAACATAGGTAAGGAGGGAACTTTATGCTTTGGTTTAATGATTTTTCATTTGTGTCTATTTTTATTTCAATAATCTTTTTAATTGTTATTGGAGGTATCGTGTTCACTGTTTTTAACAGCATTTTACAATGGTCAAAAAACAATAATTCACCTGTTTTAACAGTACCAGCTAAAGTCGTTACGAAACGATCCAATACAAGTGGAGGGTCTGGTAACACTAGTGCCCAGACATCCTATTATGTAACGTTTGAGGTACAAAGTGGTGATCGGATAGAGCTAAAAATGAATGGTCGTGATTTTGGACTACTTGCAGATGGCGACTTTGGATTACTAACGTTCCAAGGCACACGTTATCATACATTTGAACGGCAAAATAAGAAGAGCAGCGATTAACTCGCGCTCTTCTTTTCAATTTCATTATTGAATTAAATATTTACCGAAGCCGCCCACTGTATCTCCCAAATATTTAATAGAGCTACCTGCTGGGATAACTTTTTGAGCATCCTTGGCAGTTTGGTAAATAACCTTTGTATTTGTTGGGAATGGTACAAACGACCAGTTATCATCAGCAGCAGGATTGATTATTTTATTGTCCATAATGTAATCAATAACCGCTTGACGATTTTCATACGCATAATTCGTTACATTAGAGCCATTAGCATTTTTAAATGTCGCCCCATATGAGCCGCCAACACGGTAATTGTTTGTAATAATGATGAATTCTTGTTTTAAATCAATCGGTTTACCAGCATATTGTACATTCTTAATACGATTTGCCTTTTCATCAGTAAGATTACCACGACGATCATATTTTGCTGGCGATGTCACATCAATTTGATAAGTTAAACCATCTAGCACGTCGAAATTATAAGAACGTGCCTCTGGATCGATAATATTTTGCTCTTCTGTTTTATTTGGATCAATTGTTGCAAAAATGCCTGCAGCCATCTCTAACCATTCAATAGCTTGAGCACCTGTCACTTTAATCGTTGTAACAGTGTTATCATAATGGTAAATATCTGCCATATTTTTAATTGCAAGAGGACCTACAGGAATATTTGTATAATCAGCAGGATTATTACGAGAACCTGCTTTGAAAGGTGCACCGGCAGAAAGCAGTGGTGTCTTTTCATCAGTAGTACCTTTTAATTCCTTTTCAATAAACCATTTTTGAGCCTGTGTAACAATTTGAATGGAAGAATCATCTTGCACCATAGAGAAGTAACTATGGATTGGAGCAGTTGTCTCACCAACAGGTTGACGGATATACTTTAATGTACCTTCATGGGCTTCCTTAATTGCATTTAAAACAATATTAGAAGGCTGTAATCCCTCTTTTTTAATAGAGTGAATAGAACCTTGTCCATCCACAACAACCCATTTTGAGCCCTGTAGCTCTAGCTTTAAATCAATAACACCAAGATGACTACCGTAGCTACCTGCCATAACAGTAGGTACTCCATTAATTGTTCCTTTTTCTTGATCTACATTTTTTAGATCCTTATAGTCACCTGGGAAGGTTAAATGAGAGTGACCTGTAATTAAAGCATCAATACCTTCGATATCAGCAATTTGATAGCCAACATTTTCCGCGCCCTCCACATACGTATCTTCACCAATACCTGAATGTGAAAGAACAACAATTACATCTGCGCCTGCTTTTTGCATTTCTGGCACAACTTCTTTTATCGCTTCAACAGGTTCTTGCATAGCAACTTTACCCGCTAAATGAATGGCATCCCACTCAACAATTTTTGTAGGCACGATACCTGTCACACCTATTTTAATTGTGTGCTTTTTACCTGTATGATCTACAACCTCTTTATCTAAAATGACATAAGGCGTATACATATGCTTTTTTGTTTTTGCATCATAAGTGTTTGCATTTACGACTGGATATTGTGCATCATTTAATACCTCATCTAAAAACGCTAAACCGTAGTTGAATTCGTGGTTACCTAATGTACCACCATCATATTTCAATGCATTAAGTGCTGCGATAGCTGGATGAACTTCACCAGGCTGTAATACATTTTCTAACGCCTTATAAGAGCCTAATGGCGTTCCTTGAATTAAATCGCCATTATCGAACAATAATGTGTTTGGATTTTCAGCACGTGCTTGCTCAATTAATGCGGCAGTATTCGCTAATCCTACATCAGCTGATTCAGCATCTAAGTAATAATTATAATTAGCAAGGTTCGTATGGATATCTGTCGTTCCTAAAATTTGTAGATCCATTGTAGTTTTAGCTGTTGGTAATTTATATTCAGCTGTAAAACGTTCCACAATACTTTGCATTTGCTCGAAAGTCACATAGTCACGAGGGCGAATTGTGTTATCATCAAAGCCTTGTAAAATATTTGCTGCAACAGCATTTGCTAAATCTTGCTTATGTGTCATAGCAATTAAATCGGCATCCTTGAATTTATCCAACACCGAAAGTGATGCGTTTTCATTAACTAGTCCACGGGCAGATATAACAAAAGCTTGTTGACGTGTTAATTTATCATCTGGTGCAAACGATGTGACACTTTTACCTTTAATCAAATTCAGCTCTACTGCTTTTTCCACATAAGGGGCTAAATCCTTTGGAACATCCGTGAAGGACAGTTTAGAACCATCATCTAGCTCAATGTTTAATTTTTCTACTAATTCTTTCACGTAGTCTCCTCGTGTCACGTCGTTCGATGCTGCATTTGCAGACAGTTCAAATGGTAGCAACGTGATTAGAAGAAGTAACATCGATAAGAATTTAGTCATTAATTTCTTATTCATGTAACAGCCTCCTTAATAATCCAATATTTTCCTACGATTTCTATTATATTATACTAATACATATATTCACTGAATAAATAGACCTAATTGTATGTACTTTTGAATGATTAGCAAAGCACTTTACTAGAAAATCACAAATTAATACCACTTCCCTTTATTCTTTACTATGTAATGTTATTTAATGGAATTGACAATAAGTGTTTAGCATCAATATATCAGACTACTATACCACCACCGTACCTCTGCTACACAATAAAAAAAGTCCTCTCAGATTAGAGAGAACTTTCGTTAAAAAATAAATGATTATGCATGGACAGATTGTAAAGATTGAGCTACTTTTTTAACTTCTTCTAGGCCATTTGCAATAATTTCTTGAGCTTTATCTGGTGAAGCATTGTGTCCTTCAATAACAACCTCTTCGATAATTTCCATACCGAATACGCCACCTGCAACATTTTTAATATAGTTAACTGCCATTTCCAATGGTTGAGCTTCTGGTGAAGTGTAGTAACCACCACGAGCATTTAAAATAATTGCCTTTTTGTCTGTCATTAAGCTAACCATTTGCCCTTGCTCATTATATTTGAAAGTGAAACCAGCTTGGTATACATAATCAATGAAAGTTTGTAATGTAGCTGGAATTGTTAGGTTCCAAAGTGGGAAAGCAAATACAACTACATCAGCTGCAGTTAAAGCATCCATCGCTTTTTGCTTTGCAGCTAAAAGACGAGATTCAATGTCAGTTAACTCCCCTCCATTTTGGACTTTACCAAAAGCATTGAATAGATCTTGACCAAAATATGGCATATCTTCTTTATACACATCAAAAGTTGTAACATTAACACCTTGTACATTTTCCATAAATGTCTCATACATTTTAGTTGAAATACCATCTGGTCGGTTGTTAGCTTTTATTACTAATACGTTCATTATATAAAATCTCCCTTAAAAATCATAATTTAATATATCTTGATTTCGAGATATATGACTTTCTTAGTCTAAAAAAATTTCAGTCAAAAGTCAACACTTTTGACTGAAATACTTATATAGACATATTGATTTATACTTCCAGTTCCTCTTGATGTATGACTACCTTGTATTTAAAATTTACAGCTTTCATCTGTACATACACTAGTATCGTCAGTGCCAGCCATTTTTAATGCTGGTTTTAAGCCCTCTTCTTGCGCTACTTTACGCAAAGTATCTTCAAACACTTCCTGTGATTGGGCACCAGAGATACCATACTTACGATTGAGAACGAAGAACGGTACACCACGTACACCAAGCTCTAGCCCTTCTTGAATATCTGATTCAACCTCACTTTTATACTCTTCAGTCGCAAGAACCTTCGCAACTTCATCACGATTCAGACCTACTTGCTCAGCTATATCAACTAATACATTATCCTGTCCGATCCGTTTTGCTTCAATAAAATAACCATGTAATAGCGCTTCTACAAGTGCTGTAGCATCCCCTTGCTGCTCCGCCCATTTCACTAGACGATGTGCCTTTAATGTATTTTCTTCCATTAACTTATCGAAATTATAGTTTAGACCAACCTCTTTGGCCCTAGCAGCCACGCCTTGCGTCATTTCTTTTGCTTTCTCTAAAGACATCCCATACTTTTTCGCTAAAGCTTCAAACGTGGATACATTTGTATCAACAGGTGTTGTTGGATCAAGTTGATAACTTTTATATACAAACTCTACCTGCCCTGCAAAACCTGTATCCTCTATTGCCTGCTCCAACTGCTTTTTCCCAATATAACAAAATGGACATACATAATCTGACCATATTTCAATTTTCATCAACCAACACACTCCTTTTTGCTACATTGTAGCGATAGTCTTTACAGCAAGGCAATTTTTATGCCTCTTTGCATAAATTTTCAAACCAATCTACATACTGAACATAAAAACAATGTGAGGGTTTTATGTATGACACAATCTCTTTGGCTCGCAACATCTGATTCCATCTCCTTAACATCTCTGAATGCTTCTACAAATTGTGATGTATGCATAATAGGCGGAGGCTTGACAGGTCTCTATACGGCCTATGTCTTGGCAAAATCGGGTGTTGACGTAGTCTTACTTGAAGCAAATACACATTTAGGCCATGGCACAACTGGTCATTCAACAGGAAAATTAACTGCACAGCATAGCTTAGTTTATTCAGAACTTATTGAAAAACTATCAGTAGAAGAAGCAAAGCTTTATTATCAGCTCAATCAGCTCGCTATTGAAAAGGCGATGCAATTACTTCCGAAGAATAGTATCCAGCAAGTTGATTCATTACTTTATTGCCAAACAAAAACAGGATATGCCCAGTTATTAAAAGAATGGAATGCCTATAAAGTTTTAAATATCAAAGCAAAGATCACCTCTGAAACAGAGCTCCCTTTCCCAATTACAAAAGCACTTAGTATGTCGCAGCAGGCACAAATAAATCCAGTGGAGGTATGTAATTTTCTTGCAAAAGAAGCATTGTCAATGGGTGCAAAACTCTATACAAATACCCGTGTGCAACAATTAAACATATCACAAAATAATCTACATACCGAAAATAACATGTCGGTTCAATATAACAAACTTATTTTGTGTTCACATTACCCCATTGAAGCCTTTAAAGGGCTACAGCTTTTTAAGCTTTCTAACAGCCGTTCCTATATGGTTGCCAGCAAAATTAATGATACGATGCAAGGACAATATCTCTGCGTAGATTTCCCTTCCCGTTCGATTCGTACCGCAACCATTAACAATGAGCATTATTTAGTACTAGGTGGCGCTAACCATATTGCAGGTGGAACAGCAAAGACAGCGCCCTATTATGAGGCCATTGAAGGAGAAATGAAGGCACATTTCGATCAAGAACCAATCTATCGTTGGTCCGCACAGGATATTGAAACACCTGACATGATTCCTTATGTAGGAAGGATTACAAAATCGCTGCCTAATGTTCTTATTGCAACTGGATACCGTAAATGGGGAATCTCCAACTCATTTGTAGCTGGAGATATATTATCTTCCTTGATTACAGGTTCAAGGAGTGAAGACGGTGCAATTGCTCTTTATTCACCAGCACGTACAAAATTTGGCGCTCAATTTATGCAAATGCTTAAGGTAGGAGGATTTGTAGCCAAGGAATTTGTCGGTGGCTATCTTAGAAATGCCAGTGCACCAACTTGTACGCATTTAGGCTGTAAAACAAAATGGAATGAAGCTGATGAAACTTGGGATTGCCCTTGTCATGGCTCCCGCTTCAATGCTAAGGGAGAGGTTCTTGAAGGTCCTGCTGTACAACCATTAAAATTAGAATAGAAGAGGCTGTCTTTTTTAAAGACAGCCTTTTCATAGTGTTGAAAAATTAAATAGTCAAGGGACTCTTTGTGAATATTTAGTCAAAATGAAGGTGATTTCCGTTCCAG